>JAZQGJ010000034.1:0-32625 GCA_045539995.1 Eubacteriales bacterium | reverse complement strand
TTGGCTCACAGAACGACATGGCTACGATCCGACTTTAGGTTCCATTCGGCTTAGGGGTAATGCTTGCCATAATAATTCCTCCTTCTTGGCAAAAAATTTGCTTCTCGAAGTGACTGAAAAAGTGATTTTCACCCGAGAGTAGAACTTGTGACCTCTACTCATTCGTGAAATGAACTTTTTTGAGGTATGTACCAAGGTATGTACTAACCCCAAAATCGAGCCAAAATGAGGCAAATTCGGAGGCAAGAAAAAAAGGATTTTCGGACACTGAAAAAGTGCCAAAAACCCTTGTAAAATAAAGAAAAACGAGCAGAAATAATCTACTCGTTTTCTTGGTCTGAGTGACAAGACTTGAACTTGCGGCCTCTACCACCCCAAGGTAGCGCGCTACCAGCTGCGCCACACCCAGATTTGATTGTTTTCTTGCGGGATCGCTCCCGACTTTGGTATTATAGCACATTTAAATTGTTGTGTCAAGCCTTTTTTTCAAAAAAATGAAAAAATTTGAGTGTTAGAATGTATTTGTGGTTCGAAAGAATAAGAAAGACTGCGAATTTCGGTTTTATCTGATAAAAAATAAGAAATGAGTTAGGAATTGGAAAACGGAAGGAATGACGACGAAAAAAATTTCGGACGGTGGTTAGCCGAAAGGCTAAAAGAGGTAAAAAGCATATTGTTGAATTAAAGACAGCAGAGGATAAAAATATTTTTATAAATTTATTTTTGCCGACAAATATTGATAAAAAACTATTGTAAAATGCAAAAAAATGGTGTATAATAATTTGGAATGCTTGAATTTGACGGTGGTTTACTTTTTGGAATTTGTGAAGGGAGAGCTGAATGGTAAACGATATAAATCGCTATAGGACCTTTGCAGTTGCAGCGGAATGTAAAAGTGTTTCTGAGACGGCAAAAAAGCTGTTTATTTCTCAACCGTCTGTCAGCGCTGATTTGTCGGCGCTTGAAAACGAATTGAACGTGAGGCTTTTCTTTCGTTCAAACAGAGGTATCACTCTTACAGAAGAGGGCAGAGTTCTTTACGAATATATAAAAAATGCTTTTTCGTTTATAGAAAAGGGCGAGGAAAAGCTGCGCGAAATAAGCGGTCTCAAAAGCGGAACACTCCGTATTGGCGCGTCTGATATGACTCTTAAATTCTTTTTACTTGATTATATAACCGAGTTCAGAGAATTGCATCCCGACGTAAGACTTACCGTCACCAACAACCCGACGCCGAAAACCTTTGACGCCTTGCGTGGCGGCGAGATAGATTTCGGAGTGGTCAGCGAGCCTTTTTCACTTGTAAATCAAGAGGAATTTGAGCTTATACCTGTGAAATCCATAAATGATATATTTATAGTAAAGAGCGATTCGGATTTAGCTAAAGAAAAAAATATTACCCGCGCAAGATTATCCGAGTTGCCACTTATTATGCTCGAAAGGCATACTTCAACACGAAGCTACGTTTCTTCATATCTCGGCGCAGATTTTTCGTCACCGATTATTGAGCTTGCGACAAGCGATCTGCTTTTGGACTTTGCACAAAGAGGTATAGGAGTTTCCTCTATTGTAGAAAATTTTGCTTCAGAATCGTTAAAGAGCGGAAAAACGGTAAAGCTTGACCTATGCGAGCCCATTCCGTCAAGAAGATTCTTTTTAGCGTATCTTAAACGCATTCCGCTTTCTGTCGCAGCCGAGCGTATGATTGCGCTTATTAAAGAAAAGAATAATTACATTGAAAAATAAAATTTATTAATTATAACATAATCTAAAGGAAGGTATGCAAAATGAAAAAATTCAGAAAAATAGGTGTCCTGACATCCGGTGGTGATGCTCCGGGAATGAACGCGGCAATCCGCGCGGTAACGAGAGAGGCTCTTTGCAGGGGCGTTGAGGTCGTGGCTATATATCGCGGCTACAGCGGACTTATAAGCGGAGACGTTAAGCAGTTTTCTTTAAGAGACGTATCAAATATCATAAATGACGGCGGTACTATGCTTTATTCCGACCGTTGCCCTGAGTTTAAAACAGAAGAGGGAATGCAGCGCGCGATAGAAACCTGCAAAAAGTTGGATATTGACGGAATTGTTGCGATAGGCGGAGACGGCACCTTCAGAGGCGCAAGAGACCTTACGTTGCGTGGAATCCCCTGCGTAGGCTTGCCTGCTACTATTGATAACGACATTGCCTCTACGGATTACACTATAGGCTTTGATACGGCGACAAATACTGTCGTTGAGCTTATTGACCGTCTGCGCGATACCTGTGAGTCTCACGCAAGATGTAACGTAGTAGAGGTTATGGGAAGAGGCGCGGGAGATATAGCGCTTTACAGTGGATTTGCGACAGGCGCAACCGCAGTAGTTATACCTGAAATTTCCGTAGATGAAGACTACATTATTGAAAAGATAAGACGTTCAAGAGCTATGGGAAAGAGAAACTTTATTATTGCAGTATCCGAGGGCGTCGGCGGTGAATTCGGTCCCGCTTTTACCGAGAGAATAGAGCGTGAAACAGGCGTTGAGGCGCGCTTCGCGAGATTCGCTCACGTGGTAAGAGGTGGAATTCCTACTCTTCGCGACAGAGTTCTGGCTTCTCAGCTGGGACAAAGAGCTATAGAAGAGCTTTTCAACGGCAACAGCAATATCGTTATGTGTCAGAGAAAGGATAAGATCGTCTCGGTTGATATTGACTACGCATTGACTCTTGACCATATGTATAAAAAGAAGCTGAAGGACGGAGAGCTTAACGCGTTCAGCGCAGAGCAGATTAAAAATATGGAAGCTCATTGCCAGGCAAAATCAGAAGAGGTCCGCGCAATGTACGAGTCCATAGACCGTCTCGGTCTTTGATCTATATGGCGATATATTGAAATGACAAGAAAAAAACTGATCGCAATATCTGAATTTTTATATTTAACATTAGGCACCGTTCTTTTGACGGCGGGCGTATACTTCTTCAAGATACCGAACGGATTTTCTACGGGAGGTGTTTCGGGTATCGCTACGATTCTCGGCAAGCTGTTCAAAAGTCCCTATCTGACACCGGGTAGCATTATTACAATACTTAACGTATCCTTGCTTATTGTCGGATTTTTCCTTGTCGGAAAAAGCTTCGGTGTAAAGACGGTGTATTCGAGTCTGCTTTTTTCGGGGCTTTCGATGTTCCTTGAACGCTTTATCCCCTGCACGTCTCCCGTTACGGACCAGCCGTTTCTCGAGCTTGTTTACGCTATAGTTCTTACCGCACTCGGTTCGGCTATACTTTTCAGCTGTAGCGCATCCTCCGGAGGCACCGATATTGTCGCAATGATATTGAAGAAGTATACAAGTTTAGATACAGGCAAGGCGCTTTTGTGCACCGACTTCCTGATAGCATTTTCGTCGTTTTTCGTATTCAATATAGAAACAGGTCTTTTTTCGATGATAGGCTTGTTTGCGAAAGCGTTTGTAATCGACAGCGTAATAGAAAACATTAATTTGTGTAAGTATTTTACGATAGTTACACAAAAGCCGAAGGAAATAAGCGAGTTCATTATGAATGAGCTTCATCACGGAGTTACAGAGGTAGATGCGGTAGGCGGATTTACACATTCGGAAAAGACAGTGCTTCTTACCGTATGCCGCAGAACAGAGGGCGTAAGGCTTCGCAAATACGCAAAGGAAGTGGATCCCGGCTCATTTATCATAGTTGCGAACACCAGTGAGATAATAGGAAGAGGCTTCCGCGCAATTTAAAACTCAATATACATAACAAAAAGTCCTACGAAGCGATTCATAGGACTTTTTGATTTTAATATAATATCAGAAATTGAAGTAGTTCTTAGCGTTATTGTAGCAAATGCCCTTAACTATTCTTTCGAGCAGCTTCCAATCCTTCGGATATTCGCCTGCTTCTACCCAGTCTCCGAGAAGATTGCAGAGAATTCTTCTGAAATATTCGTGACGCGTATAAGAAACGAAGCTACGGCTGTCTGTAAGCATACCTACGAAGTTAGCAAGCATACCGAGGTTAGCGAGCGCGCGCATCTGATCCTCCATACCGTCTCTGTGGTCATTGAACCACCAGCCCGAGCCAAACTGTATTTTTCCCACTGTAGGCGCTTTCTGGAAGTTTCCGAGCATTGTGCCGAGAACAAAGTTGTCCTTCGGGTTCAACGTGTAAAGAATAGTTTTCGGAAGCGCGTCGTCTATTTCAAGGTTATCCATAAAGCGAGAGAGACTTGCGGCAATTTCAAGGTCGTTTATCGAGTCGAAGCCTGTATCTGCGCCGAGCTTGTTATACATTTTTGTATTATTGTTACGGAGCGCGCCGATATGAAGCTGCATTGTCCAGCCGAGCTTCACGTATTCCGTTGCGCAGTGCTTCAAAACAGCAGTTCTGAAAACGTCAACCTCTGTAGAAGTGAGCTCTCCGCCGTTCATCTTCTTTTCGAATACAGCCTTTGCGTCACCGAGGGCAAAGGGTACTGCCTCTAAAGCGTGGTCGGAAAGACGGCAACCGTGCGCATTAAAGAATTCTATTCTTGCTGAAAGCCAGCTGAGCAATTCCTCATAGGTCTTGATGCCCGCCTGATTTATGTAAGGAACGAAGGTCTCTTTTCCTATCTCAACCGCCTTGTCGGGACGGAAGGTGGGAAGTATCTTTGTTTCAAAATCCTTAAGCTGCTCGTGGTATTCAAGCGTGTCTATAGGATCGTCTGTTGTGCAGATTATTTCTACGTTCGACTTTTTAATAAGAGCTTGCGCGCGGAAATCGTCGCGAGTCAGAAGCTCGTTACATTTATCCCAGATTTCCTTGCAGTTTTCCGTTGTCATAGGCTCTTTGATGCCGAAATAGCGATCAAGCTCAAGGTGTGTCCAGTGATAAAGAGGGTTGCCTATAAGAAGGGAAAGAGTTTCAGCCCATTTTACCCACTTGCTGTAATCCTCTTTGTCGCCTGTGATGTACTCTTCGGGCACGCCGTTGGAACGCATCTGACGCCATTTGTAGTGGTCTCCGCCAAGGAAAAGATCATAGGTGCTTTTGAACTGATAGTTTTCAGCTATCATTTTAGGCTGAAGATGACAGTGATAATCAATTATAGGCATATCCTTCGCATAATCAAAGAAAAGCTTTTTAGCCGTTTTTGTACGTAACATAAAATCGTCTTTAATGAAAGCCATAAAAATCTCCTTAAAATATAAAATTTACAGTAATATTATACCATATATTAAAAAAAAGTCAATTATAAAAGAGCTTTTTTACACTTTTTTGCTAATATTTCAAAATAATTGAAAAAAATAGTGACAAATTTAAAAAAAGGTGTTATAATATATTCAGTAAAATTTAACAGATGAAAGGAAAATTTATTATGGCAAAGGTTGTTACATTTGGTGAATTGATGCTTCGTCTTGCTCCTGAAGGATATTACAGATTTATTCAGTCGGACAAGCTTGGCGCTACGTTCGGTGGCGGTGAGGCTAACGTTGCTGTTTCGCTTGCAAATTACGGCTTTGACGCCGCATTTGTCACAAAGCTTCCTAAGCACGAAATAGGTCAGATGGCAGTTAATTCTCTCCGTAAATTTGGAGTAGATACCTCTATGATCGTTCGCGGCGGCGAAAGAGTTGGTATTTATTATCTGGAGAAGGGTGCTTCTCAGCGTCCCTCTAAGGTTATTTATGACCGCGCATATTCCGCAATAGCTCTCGCTAAGCCTGAGGACTTTGATTGGAAAAAGATATTCGATGGCGCTGATTGGTTCCATTTCACAGGCATCACTCCCGCGCTTAACCCTACAGTTGCAGAAATCTGTCTCGAGGCTTGTCGCGCTGCGAAGGAAGCAGGTGTTAAGGTCAGCTGCGACCTCAACTTCCGTAAGAAGCTCTGGTCGAGAGAAGAAGCAAGAGAGACAATGACCAAGCTTATGCCCTACGTAAACGTTTGTATTTCTAACGAAGAGGACGCCTATGACGTATTTGGAATTTCCGCGGAAAATACGGATATTGAGTCGGGCAAGGTAAATCACGAGGGCTACAAGAGCGTTGCGAGACAGCTTATGGATAAGTTTGGCTTTGAAAAGGTTGCCATTACTCTCAGAAGCTCAATAAGCGCAAATGATAACGACTGGGCAGCTCTTCTTTACGACGGCAAGGATTACTGCTTCTCAAAGACCTATCATATGCATATCGTTGACCGCGTAGGCGGTGGCGACAGCTTTGGCGGCGGTCTTATTTATTCCTTGCTTATGGGATATAAAACTCAGGAGGCTATTGAGTTTGCAGTTGCTGCAAGCTGTCTCAAGCATACGATTGAGGGAGACTACAACTGCGTAACCGTTGACGAGGTTAAATCCTTGGCGGGCGGCTCTGGCTCAGGACGCGTACAGAGATAAACGCCTGAAATAGTAAAATTCAATAGATTTCTTTCATCTCCCCCCCGCAACACAGGGGGAGATTTTTTTGCTCTGTCGAGAAATACAAGGACGCAACGTAGAAGCAAAAAGTATAATTGAATAAAAAAGGCTATTTTGGTTATAAAATCCAAAATAGCCTTTAATGTAAACAAAAGTTGTCGTTATTATGCGTTCTTTAACTCAGAGAGAATCTTTTCTGTGATTTTCTTCATTTCATCTAATTTGCTGTCAATATCAACCACGAGCTTCAATTGATTTCTTGCTCTGTCAAGATTGTGCTCGGCATAAGCGGTTTTGAAGTACGTGTCGCCGTTTATGTAATCGCCGAGGAATCGTATTCCGCATTCATACGTAAGAAGAAGCGCCGAGAAGGGAAGAAGCTCTATTTCCTTTTCGGTCAGCTTTTCGTGAACAGCCGAAAGGAAGCCACGTGTGAAGCTTTCATACTTATCGAGCTTAAAATATACACGGTCAAGGTCTTTTTCGTCCTCTGCGGCGGAAGAAGCGCCAAAGCGAAGCGCGTCTCCAAAGTCGTAGAGAAGAGAGCCGGGCATTATTGTGTCAAGGTCTATTACGCATACGCATTCTCCCGTATCCTTGTTAAAGAGAATGTTGTTGAGTTTCGTGTCGTTATGCGTAACGCGAAGAGGCAGAGACTTGTCTGCGAGTGCGGCGACAACTACGGATGTCGACTTTTTGTAAGACAGCGCAAGCTCTATTTCTTCTTTTGCGTTATCTGCGCGACCTGAAAGGTTGTCGTTGACAGCGCGCTCAAAGTCAGAGAAGCGCTTTACTGTATTATGGAAATTAGGTATTGATTCAAAGAGAACCGTTGCGTCAAAGCCGTCAAGAGCATTCTGGAAATCTCCGAAGGCCTTTCCCGCCTTGAAAAGTATTTCATTGTTCGAGATATCAAAGGAAATTCCGTTTACAAAATTGTAGAGTCGAAAATATTCACCCTCATAAACGGCGTACGGCTTGCCGTCATTTGCGGGAATAACTCGCAAAACGGTGTCGGGAGTGTAAGTACCGTCGGCCTTTTTACTTTCCTCTATTTTTGTGGTTACAAGCAATATGTTGTCCATAAGACGCACGGGGTCGGTAAATATAGACTTGTTTATTTTTTGTAAAATATAGTTGGCATCTGTCGCCTTGACTAAATAGGTGTCGTTTATATGTCCGTTTCCGTATGAAGAAATATCGTTTTCATTTACAGTTATGGGGAAAAGCTTGGTAACCTCAAACGCATTATACGCCATGATAAACTCCTTTGTTCGTTAAATCAAGAATAGCCTGCTTTATTTCTTCGGCATCTTCTTTGTAGGTGACGCCGTACCATTTTTCCTCTGTTTTCAGAACACGTACCTTCGCACCGTCTTTTTTTATCATATCGTCTATGACGAAGGGGAGGAAAAACTCACACTTCAAGGGGTTTTCATGCTTTTCGGATAAGAAAGTGACAAAATCCTTTTCGAGCTTTTCAAAAAAGCTTTGGTCAAGACCCCAGAGATTCATAGAAACTATAGTGTCAAGCGGAATGCCACTGTTTTTGTCGAGGGCGGTATGCTCGGTGACGCTCTTTAAATAGCCGTTCTCTGTTTCGCATACGCCACGGCTTACCGTACCACTCTCGGAAAGGGTCTTTCCAAGCTCAAAGCCAACCATACACAGCTTTTCATCGGATATTAGCTGGTCGTGAATTATCTTGTACGAGGAAACGCCGTAGTAGTCGTCCGCATTTATCACAGCGAACGGAGTACGTATGCAGTCCTTTGCGCAGAGAATGGCGTGACCTGTTCCCCAGGGCTTCGTTCTTCCCTCCGGTACTTTAAAGGGGGTGGGAATTTTGTCTAATTCCTGAAATGCGTATTCGACGTCAATTAGCTTTTCAATGCGCTTGCCCGCCATTTCACGAAAATCATGCTCAATTTCTTTTTTTATTATAATAACCGCGTGGTCAAATCCTGCTCTTACGGCATCGTAAACGGAGTAGTCGATAATTACCTCGCCGTTAGGTCCTAATGGCGCCATTTGCTTCAAGCCGCCGAAACGGCTTCCCATGCCTGCCGCCATTATAACGAGGGATGTTTCGTTATTTTTCATAGTGATAACTCCTGCAAAAAACAAATTGTAAAATTGTTTCGATTGACAAAAATGCGCTTATATGGTATATTATACAATATAAAACAAAAAAATGCAATAGAAATATTTTCTTTTTATATCAATATTATAATGAATTGTCAATTTGCATACGATATAAAAGAATTTACAATTGAGTGAATTAGACAAAATAAAAATACTTTTCGGCAACGAAAGGAAAAGAGGACTTACTGTGACGAAATTACTCTTGAAATTATTTGTTAAGGATTATAGAAATACGAACGACCAAAAGGTGAGGACGGCTTACGGAACTCTTTCGGGCATTGTGGGTATTTTAGCGAACTTTTTGCTCTCGCTTTCAAAGCTTGTTATAGGAATTCTTTTCGGCTCATTGGCGATAAGCGCCGACGCTATAAACAATCTATCAGACGCGCTCTCGTCTGTGCTCTCGATAGTAAGCTTTAAAATGTCCTCAAAGCCTGCCGACCGAGAGCATCCGTTCGGTCACGCGAGAATTGAATACGTCGCTTCTATGATAGTTTCATTTCTTATTCTTTCTATCGGCGTCAATCTTCTGCGAGAAACAATAGGGAAAATCATAAATCCGAGCGATACCACCTTCAGTATTGTTTCGGTTATAGTTTTATGTATTTCGATAGCCGTCAAGCTGTGGCTTTATATCTTTAACCGAAAGCTCGGCAAGACGATAAATTCGAGCGTTCTTATCGCGACGTCGGCTGACAGCCTTTCTGACACGGTAAGCACGTCGGCAGTTCTTTTATCCGTTCTGGTCCTTCGCTTCTTTTCTTTGGATATTGACGCGTATGTGGGAATTCTGGTTGCCTTGTTTATTTTCTATTCCGGCATTAAAATATTAAACGATACCAAAAATTCTATATTGGGAGAACCCCCCTCTGCTGAGACAGTCAAGGCGATAGAAAGCATAGTTGCAGAGTACCCCGATGCGCTCGGCATCCACGATATGATAATACACAGCTACGGCGCGCTTCATACTATAGCTTCCTTTCACGTAGAGGTCGACGGAAGCAAGGATATATTCAAGAGTCACGACATGACCGACAACCTTGAAAAGCGCATAAGAGAAGAGCTTAACATAGAATGTACCATTCATATGGACCCGCTGATAACCGATAACGAAAGAATAAATTCTCTCAGAGATGAGACGCATAACATAGTGATGGGAATAGATGGCAGACTACGCATACACGACTTCCGTGTGGTAGAAGGCGAGAGCCATACAAATCTTATATTCGACGTTTGTGCTCCGTTTGAAATAAAAAAGAGCGATGCCGAGATTTCCGAGACCGTCGAAAAAGCGATAAAATCGCTTGGCCCGAATTATTTTACCGTAATAAATATAGACAGAGTTTAATATAATGGATTTCCCCTTTGTCGTTTCAGGATTCGACGCAAAGGGGAAATTTTTTCATAATATAAAAATTTTTATCCCGTATTGACAAAGCAGAAAAAGTGTGATATAATTCACTCGTATAGTAAAAAGCTGTGACGGAAAAGAGTAGCTGTTATAAGCGACATGCAGAGAGGGGACGGCGGCTGAAAGTCCCTTGTCGCGAATAGTGAAAACCACTCCTGAGCTGCAATATTGAAATATTGCCGTATTTCTGCGTTAAAGAAATCAATTTGCTTGAATTTGAGTTAAAAATTAAGGTGGAACCGTGCATAGCTATGCACCCTTAACGCTATGAAAATCATAGCTTAAGGGCGTTTTTTATTTTATTTAGTAATTTTATTCGAGAGAGGATATATAAATGAAGGTTATTTATAATGACGGAACAGTCAAAGAAACGCAGGACAAGGACGAGGAGCTGCACGTAATAAGGCACACGGCTGCTCATATTATGGCGCAGGCTATAAGCCGTCTTTATCCCTACGCTAAATTTGCGTACGGACCGGCGACTGAAAAAGGCTTTTACTATGACGTTGATTTAGGCGAAACCAAGCTCACAGACGAGGACCTTGCCGCTATCGAAAAGGAAATGAAGAAGATAGTAAAGGAAAATCTTCCCATAAAGCCCTTCATTCTCGACAGAGAAAAGGCGGTCTCTCTTATGAAAGAGAGAAATGAGGATTATAAGGTCGAGCATATAGGCGATCTTGCAGAGGATGCTGTTATCAGCTTCTATCAACAGGGCGATTATATAGATATGTGCGTAGGACCTCACCTTTGCTATACGAAGGCGCTTAAGGCGTTCAAGATAGTTCAGCAGTCGGGCGCTTATTGGAAGAACGACAAAAACAATAAGATGCTCACCAGAATTAACGGTATAGCCTTCGCAACTCAGGAGGAGCTTGATAACCATCTTAAGCTCATGGAGGAGGCTGAGCGCCGCGACCACCGTAAGATAGGTAAGGAAATGGGGCTCTTCATGATGAGTGACGAGGGACCCGGATTCCCGTTCTTCTTGCCCAAGGGCATGGCGCTTAAAAACGCTCTTATAGATTATTGGAGAGACATTCATTATCGCGATAACTACGTAGAGGTCTCCACTCCTATGATAATGAACAGACACCTCTGGGAGACAAGCGGACACTGGGATCACTACAAGGACAACATGTATTCTACGGTTATAGATGAGGAAACCTATTGCGTAAAGCCTATGAACTGTCCCGGCGGAGTTATGGTTTACCGCAGTCAGCCCCACAGCTATCGCGAGCTTCCTATGCGCGTAGGAGAGCTTGGACTCGTTCACCGTCACGAGCTTAAGGGCGCGCTTCACGGACTTTTCAGAGTCAGATGCTTTACACAGGACGATGCTCACATCTTTATGCGTCGCGATCAGATAACGGACGAAATTATGGGAGTAGTTCATCTTATAAATGAAGTATATACGAAATTCGGCTTTAAGTATTTCATAGAGCTTTCTACACGTCCTGAGGACAGTATGGGAAGCGACGAGGATTGGGAGGCTGCTACAGAGGGCCTTAAGGGAGCGCTTGAGAAGTTAGGTCTGCCTTATATTCTGAACGAGGGTGACGGCGCGTTCTACGGTCCTAAAATAGACTTCCATCTTGAAGACAGTCTTGGCAGAACCTGGCAGTGCGGTACTATCCAGCTCGACTTCCAGATGCCGCTTAACTTCCAGCTCGAATATACGGACGAAAAGGGCGAAAAGCAGCGTCCTATAATGATCCACCGAGTATGCTTCGGCTCTATCGAAAGATTTATAGGTATTATTACAGAGCATTTTGCTGGTAAATTCCCCGCATGGCTTGCGCCTGTTCAGGCAAAGGTGCTTCTTGTTTCCGAGAAGAGCGCCGACTATGCTGAAAAGATCTATGCAAGACTTCGCGAGGAGAATATCCGTTGCGAGCTTGACGCAAGAAACGAGAAGATTGGCTATATGATAAGAGAGGCTCAGATGGTTGAAAGAGTTCCTTACATGCTGATTATCGGTGCAAAGGAAGCAGAGGAGGGAAATGTTTCCGTACGACTTCGCGATACGGGCGAAACCCTCTCTATGTCTCTTGACGAATTCCTTTCCAAGCTCAAAGGGGAAATCAAGGACCGCATATAATAGGTTTTAACAAAAAAGCTGACCGTATCATTTTTGCGAAATATTTTTGTTTATATAAAAAGGAAAAGGGAGCGTATGCTCCCTCGCCGTAAACAAAAATATTTCGCTTTTTATTTGTTGTACTGCTCGTTCTTGTTCTGATTTTGATTCTGGTCCTTGTTCTGCTGATTTTTGTTCTGGTTCTGATTTTTGTTCTGGTTGTTCTGGTTGTTGTACTGCTCGTTCTTGTTTTGATTCTGATTCTGCTGGTTGTTCTGGTTTTGGTTCTGATTGTTTTGCATATTTAAAAAATCCCTTTGCTTATTTCTGACCGTAGGTCATATATGAGTATGCTCGTGTCAATAGATTTTTATACGTTGAAGATAAAATAAAAAAATTTAGAAAAACTATTGCAATTTGTAAAAATATGTGTTATAATCATTATCGTAAGATGTATAAGATAAGGAGAGTGGGTTCAACCCACTCTTTGTTTTATGTTAAAACTTAATTAAACTTTTTAAGGAGAGAGGATATTGAGAAAGCAGAATATTGCGGAGACGGTGGAAGCGCTTTTGCGACCTACGGTTGAGGGCTTGGGATATGAGCTTTGGGACGTGGAGTATGCAAAAATAGGAACTGAAATGAATTTGACCGTCACAATAGATAAGGAAGAGGGCATCTGGATAAGCGACTGCGAAGCAGTTCACAGAGCAATAGATCCTATCTTGGACGAGGCCGACCCCATTGAGGATGCATACCGACTTAACGTGTCGTCCAAAGGGCTTGAATATGAATTGAGAACAGATAAGCATTTGCTTTTATCGCTTGGCATGCCTGTCGAGGTCCGTCTTTTTGCGGCAAAGAACGGCAAAAAAGCTTTTTTGGGAATTCTCCAGAATTATGAATCGCCCGACGTTACTCTCGCCCTTGAAGATGGCGAAAGCTTAGTATTAAAGAAGACCGAGATTTCTAAAATTTCGGTACGCTATATAGAAGAATAATCAAGAAAAAAAGAAAGGAAGCGGCAAAAAGCCGCGCGGATAAGATAAAATGAATACGGAATTTTTTAACGCACTTGACCTTCTCGAAAGGGAAAAAGGAATTTCCAAGCAGTATATGCTTGAAAAGGTAGAAGCAGCCTTGATGAGCGCCTTTAAGAAGGAGCTTGGCGGTAATACAAACGTGAGAATTCTGCTTGATGAAAAGAAGAAGGAAATGAAGGTTTATCAGCAGAAAACGGTTGTCAGCGAGGTAGAGAACCCTGATATCGAGATTTCGCTTGACAGCGCTAAGGAGATAAGCAAGCGCCACAAATTAGGAGGCGTTGTTGAATTTGAGCTTAAGCCGAAAAACTTCAGACGCTTGAGCGCTCAGGCGGCAAAGCAGGTTATTATACAGGGAATCCGCGAGGCTGAACGCGCAAACATAGCGAGAGAATATGAGAGTAAGAAAGAAGAAATAATAACTGCAATAGTTGATAAGGTAGACGATACTAACGGAAATCTTATTATAGATACGGGAACAAGCAGAGCGACACTTTTGAAGTCCGAGCAAATCCCAGGGGATTCCTTTAACGTAGGCGACAGATTAAAGGTGTTTGTTACAGAGGTAAAGGGAAATGAAATGAGAGGGCCTATAGTAACCCTTTCCCGTATTCATCCTAAAATGGTACAGAGACTCTTTGAGCTTGAAATCCCCGAAATCAAGGACGGTACGGTTATTATAAAGAGCGTGTCGAGAGACGCAGGCTCACGTAGTAAGATAGCGGTATATTCAAGAGATGAAAACGTTGACCCCGTAGGCGCTTGTATCGGTAACAAGGGTATGAGAATAGGCGCTATACTTAACGAGCTCGGTAACGAAAAGATAGACGTTATCCGTTATGACGAGGACCCCGCGAAGTTCGTGGCAGCAGCTCTTGCCCCCGCAAACATACTTTCCGTCGAGCTTGACGGAGAGCGCACCTGCAGAGTTACGGTAACTCCCGACCAGCTTTCACTTGCGATAGGCAAGGAAGGACAGAATGCAAAGCTTGCGGCAAAGCTCACAGGCTTCAAGATAGATATTAAGGCGTAATCGGGAGGGGAAAGGTGAAACAGACTCAAACGGCGCAGAAGAAAAAGGTTCCACAAAGGCGTTGCACAGGCTGTGGCGAGCATTTTTCAAAGATGGAGCTTATACGCATCGTGCGTTCCCCCGAGGGCGAAATTTCACTTGACAGAAGCGGAAAAAAATCAGGGAGAGGCGCATATATATGCCCCAGCCTCAAATGCTTGAAAAAAGCTCGTAAAAGTCACAGAATCGAGCAAAACCTTGAATGTGAGATTCCCGAAAGCGTTTATGACGCATTGGAGGCGCAGATAGGTGACGAGTAACGGAAACGGAGAAACAAAGGATATAAGCAAACGCTTTTTGTCAATGCTTGGAATTGCCAGAAAGGCGGGCAAGGTTATATGCGGCACCGCACTTATATGCGAAGCAATGAGAAAAAAGAAAAAGCCCTGTCTCGTTATTATTGCTTGCGACGTATCCGAAAACACAAGAAAAACGTTAGTTTTCAAATCCGAATTTTATAAGATAAAAGCAATAGCTTCCGACGTGACGAAGGATGAGCTTTCACACGTCGTCGGAAAAGATTGTATCATAGCGGCAGTTGCCATCACAGATGTTAGTTTGGCAGCAGAGCTTTTAAAACTGTCAGGAAAGGAAGCTTCCGACTTTTAGGAAGTGGTGATTTAGAACATGGCATCAAATAAAAACATAAAGCTTTCTCAGCTTTCAAAGGACTTCAATATAAAATCAAAGGAGCTTATAGATTTTTTGCAGTCCTTGGGAATTGAGAAAAAAACAGGCGCTTCTCTTGATGAGGAAGAATTTGAGGTATTTTTACAGAAAATTACCGAACAAAATCAGATAATAAATATAGGTGATTATCTTAGCGGTAAAGCGACCATTGTTTCCGAGGAGAGGGAAGCCGAGAGAAAGGCGAAGGCAGAGGCGGAAGCAAGGGCTAAAGCAGAGGCTGAGGAAAAAGCGAGAGCCGAGGCAGAGGCAAAGGCTAAAGCCGAGGCAGAGGCAAAAGCCAAGGCGGAAGCCGAAGCAAAGGCCAGAGAAAAGGCGAAGGCTGAAGCTGTAGCTAAGGCAAAAGAGGAAGCGCAGAAGGCGCAAGAGTCTCAGCAGAGAAAAAATGCGCAGACACAGCCTCAGCAAAAGCAGAAGCAAAGACAGTCTTTCAAAACAATCATCCCCACAACGCCTTCTGCAAATACGAATACTCCTACAGAATACGTGGTTGCTAAAGCTCCCAAGACCCGTATAGTCGATACGAGAACAACTACGGTTGACCTTTCCAAATACGATGAAAAAATAGACAGTAAATACGTTAGCGGAATGTCCGATTTCAAGGCTGAGCGTCAGAAGCTGAAAAAGCAGGATAATCGCAATAGCAACAGCAAGGGCGCAAGGGAAAAGGATCGCTTCGCAAACGAGAAGATGAAAAAGCTCGAAGCGGAAATCGTCAAGAAAAAGCCGCTTTCCATCACAATTCCTGAGGAAATTACAGTAAGCGAGTTAGCCTCAAGAATGAAAAAGACGTCAGCCGAAATCATCAAAAAGCTTATGCTTATGGGTGTTATGGCGTCGGTAAACCAAGTAATAGACTACGATACCGCATATCTGCTTGCCGATGAATTAGGCATAATTGCGGAAAAAGAGGTCGTCGTTACGATAGAGGAGCGTCTCTTTGATGAAACGCCCGACGAAGAAAAGGATTTGGTCGAAAGAGGCCCTGTCGTCGTTGTAATGGGACACGTTGACCACGGTAAAACCTCACTCCTTGACGCTATAAGACACACAAGCGTGACAAAGGGAGAGGCAGGTGGAATTACACAGCATATAGGCGCATACAGGGTGAATATCAACGGAAAGGATATGACCTTCCTCGATACTCCCGGTCACGAGGCGTTTACCGCTATGCGCGCGAGAGGCGCGCAGGCTACCGATATCGCTATTCTTGTGGTCGCGGCAGACGACGGAATAATGCCTCAGACTGTAGAGGCTATAAATCACGCAAAGGCTGCGGGAATAGATATAATTGTAGCTATAAATAAGATGGATAAGCCTGAGGCTAATCCTGACAATATCAAGCAAGAGCTTACAAAATATGACCTCGTGCCTGAGGAATGGGGTGGCGACGTTATCTGCGTTCCGATTTCCGCTTTGACGGGAATGGGCATTGAAAATCTGCTCGAAAACGTACTTTTGGTTGCTGAGGTTAAGGAATTGAAGGCTAACCCCAACAGACGCGCGAAGGGACTCGTTATAGAATCGCGTCTTGATCACGGACGGGGCCCCGTTGCTTCTCTCTTGGTTCAGAACGGAACTCTTTACGCAGGAGATATTCTTATCGCGGGTACTGCCGTCGGACGTGTCCGCGCAATGACTAACGATAAGGGTAAGATAGTTAAAGAGGCAGGTCCCGGTGTGCCTGTAGAGGTCATAGGTCTCGCTGAGGTGCCTGAAGCGGGAGACGAGTTCAACTCCGTAGAGGACGAGAAGATGGCGCGCTCGCTCGCCGAGCAGCGCAGAGAAAAGGCAAAGCAGGAAGCATTCAAGGCTAACGCCAGAGTAAATCTTGACGAGCTGTTCTCACAGATAAGCGAGGGAGTAAAAACTCTTAATATAATCGTAAAGGCTGACGTTGCGGGCTCTGTTGAAGCAGTAAAGGCATCGCTCGTGAAGCTTTCAAACGAGGAGGTTAAGGTAAGCGTAATTCACGGAGCAGTCGGCGGAATTACCGAAAGCGACGTTTTACTTGCCTCTGCGTCGAACGCCTTGATAGTCGGATTTAACGTACGTCCCGACAGAGGCGCGCTTGACTCCGCAAAGAGACAAAACATTGATATACGCACGTACCGTATCATTTATGATTGCATTGAGGAAATTACCGCGGCAATGAAGGGTATGCTTGCTCCTAAATTCAAGGAAGCGCTTCTCGGTCACGCTGAGGTTCGTCAGACAATTCACGTTTCGAGCGTTGGTACTGTAGCGGGCTGTTACATCACCGACGGTAAGATAACGAGAAACGCAAGCATACGAGTTGTGCGTGACGGAATTGTTGTTTTCGAGGATAAAATGGCGTCTCTGCGTCGCTTTAAGGACGACGTAAAAGAGGTAGCGTCAGGCTATGAATGCGGAATCACTCTTACTCGCTTTAATGACGTAAAAGAGGGCGACGTATTTGAAGCATTTATTATGGAAGAAATCGAACAATAATCTTGTCGGAGGCGCATATTAAGGCATAACCACAAACAAAAAGAGACTTTATTTAATAGAGTCTCTTTTTTTACATCGTTTAAATTTGATTAAATATTATAGTTGAAAAACTCCGTTTTTCTTCCAAAGGACTATATTTTTGTTTGCTATCGCCGTTCGCTTCCTCTCGACGTATGAAATACGCCTTCGGGGCGCGAGCGACGATTTCTGCTCTTAATCTGCGCCCCCGAGTGACATATTAAGGCCTAAGTGCAAACAAAAGAGACGTTATTTTTAGATAGCGTCTCTTTTCATAGTTCAAAAGTCGGTTCATTTCTGAAAATTTTTAAAAACCCCTTGACATTTTCTTTTTTTAGTGTTAAAATATTGACAACTTAATAATTAAACCTGTGATTAAGAGTAGTAGCCTTGTTTGATTTCTTACAGAGAGCTGTCGGTGGTGTGAGTACAGCAGATAGAACAACGTGAATGGACTTATGAGGGCAACCGAAAGCGAAAGTGAGTAGTAGTTGACGGAACTGTAACCGTAAAAAGACAGCGCATATGATTGTATGACGGAAAAATGAGAATGCTATGCATTGAATTTGGGTGGCACCGCGATATTTTATCGTCCCAAAACGAGATTTCTCGTTTTGGGCGTTTTTTGTTTTACAGGAGGAAGAGCTATGATGGCTTTACGATGGCGTGAAACGCATTGAAGTGAATAAGAGAATAAAACACTAAAAACAACAAAAAATAAAATAATGAGGAAAAAGTTATGAAAAAGCACGTTTCTTTAATTTTAGTATTGATTTTAATGATTTCTACGCTCGTTCTCAGCTCATGCGGAGAGCAGAAGGATACAATAGGAATTATTCAGTTCGGCTCGCACGAGTCGCTCAATAATTGCTATAAGGGCATAATTGAAGGACTCAGCGAGAAAATAGACCTTTCGCTATACAATATTGAGTACGTCAACAGCAATTTTGCGTCAGAAAACTCCTTATCTCAGGCTAAAAAAATGGTAAACAGTAACGCAAAGGTCATTATAGCGATAGCGACGCCCTCGGCAATTCAGGCGGCTACTGCCGCAACGGGAAAAAATATTCCCGTAGTTTACTGCGCCGTTACAGACGCGTCTCAGGTTGCCAATTTTCAGAATATGACAGGCACGAGCGACGTGCCCGATTTTGCGGCTCAGCTTGAGCTTGTCACCGCCTTCTTCGGCAGAGAGGACGTTAAAATAGGCGTTCTTATGTCTACAGAGGAGTCGAGCGACGGCGCTCAGCTTCTCGCGCTGAAAGCGGCGACAAGGGCATATGACGGTATGCTTATCGAGACGGAAACCGTCTCAGATATTACGACAATTGACACAAAGGTAAATTCGCTTATAAACCGTGATATAGACTGTATTGTGAATCTTCTTGACAACACTATAGTCGGGAAGCTACAGAATATCTTATCTATTGCGAACAAAGCGAAAATCCCCGTTTTTGGCAGCGAAATAGAGCAGGTAAAGCAGGGCTGTCTTGCGTCGGCATCTATCGACTATATAACAGTCGGACGCCTTGCCGGAGGACAGGCGGCAGAGATACTTGAGGGAAAATCGGCTTCCGAAATAGCGCCAAAAACAATGGAAAACGAGACCTTCCCCTGCTATAATTCTGAGGTTTTGGCGAAATTTGACTCCCTTACGCTTCCCCAAAGCATAGAAGGCTTAAAGGACGTTAATGCCGAAAATTAAAGGAGAGGAAAAATGCTGTTTATAAATACAACGGTGTACGGTATTCAGCTCGGGCTTTGCTACGCCATTATAGCGCTCGGTATGTATATTGCGTATTCCGTACTCGATTTTCCCGACCTGTCAAGCGACGGAACCTTTCCGCTTGGCGGAGTTGTCGGCACTATATTGATTTATAAGGCCTCGTTTCCCCCGTTTATCGCCCTCTTCGGCGGCTTTGCGTCGGGTATGATAATGGGCGCCGTTACGGGAATTTTACACGTAAAATTCGGCATCAGCAAGCTTCTTTCGGGCATCATAGTGATGACGGCGCTCCTGTCGGGCACTCTCGCCCTAACTACCGTTTTGACGGGCAACGGCTTTTCCACCACGAATTTTTCTTATACTGCCTACGGCTTTGACGGCATGTTTAACGATGGGTATAACGTTATGAGTGACGGAGTTATAATTCTCCTTTTGCTCTTGATAGTTGTCGGCGCAAAAATATTGCTTGACCTGTTTTTCAAAACCAAGCTCGGCTTTATGCTTGTTGCGACAGGCTGTAACGAGACTTTTGTAACCTCTCTCGGCTGTAATGCGGGGCGTTATAAAATCTTAGGACTTGCTATAGCGAACGGTCTTGTTGGCTTCGGCGGCGCGCTCTATGCTCAGCTCACTATGAATTACGATAATACCTCGGGTACGGGAAAGGTCGTTCTCTCACTCGCCTCTGTCATAATAGGACTTGCGCTCTTTTCAAAGGCAAGACGGGTAAAGCCTACGACTGCGGTAATTATAGGCGCAATAATATATTCGCTTTGTCTGAATTACTTTACTCTGTTAGATAAAAACGGCACCTATTTGAAGCTGATGAACGCTCTTTCTTTTGCGCTCATTCTCATCATTAACAGAGAGCTTGAAAAACGCTCTCGCACGTCAAAAGGGAAAATAAAAGCGGGAGAGGAGAGCGCTGAGTCAATATGATACAATTAGTTGATATATACAAAAAATTCGGAGACGGAAATGTAAACGAAAGTGTACTTTTTGACCGATTTAATTTCAAGCTTGAAAAGGGCGATTTCGTTTCTGTCATAGGTGGCAACGGAAGTGGAAAAACCACGCTTTTAAATATTATTACGGGGACGGTCTCTGCCGATAAGGGGAAAATTTTGCTTGAATGCAAGGATATAACGCGAGAAAAGGAATTTGTAAGAGCGAGAAAAATAGGCAGAGTTTTTCAGGACACCAAAAGCGGAGTAGCCGAAAGAATGACCGTCGCTGAAAATATGAGTCTCGCGCACAACAAGGGAAGCCGTTACGGACTTTCAAAGGGAATTTCCAAGAAAAACCTTTCTTATTACAGAGAGCTTCTCTCGCTCGCAGGGCTCGGCTTGGAGGACAGATTGAATACTTCGGTTGAAGCGTTGTCGGGAGGTCAGAGGCAGTCGCTCTCTCTGATAATGGCGACGATGACGCCTATAGACCTGTTGCTTCTTGACGAGCACACTTCGGCGCTCGATCCTAAAACCGCAGATCAGATCATGGCTCTTACCGAACGCCTAATACGCGAAAAAAATCTCACTGCGATTATGGTAACTCACAATCTTCGTTACGCCTTGGAATACGGCAACCGTCTATGTATGATGAAAGAGGGAAGAATAGAGCTTGACGTACGGGGAGAAGAAAAAGAAAAAATGCCCGTCTCCGAGCTTTTGCGGCTCTTTGACGGGGCGTAATTGTGATTGTTAATTGCAAATATTGCATTTGAGCAAAAAACTCTTTTGTTTCTTTTTTCGTATCAATTTTTGGCTTTTGATGGTATCAGCACTTCAACTTATGATTTCGAGGGTATCGGCTCTTACAATTTCAATTTTGATATCGTCAACAAACTCATCATTGTCATAATGCTTGAACTCCTTCAACGTTTCTATCATCGTTTTTGCGGCGTTGTCAAACTTTCGTTCTACAACATCAAGTCCAATAATTTCAAGGTGAAAAGGACGGCCAAGCATATTTGTTAAGCAGTCCCAAAATGCATCCCAATTACATCCGTAATAATCGGGCCAATCAAGTGCTTGACGAATTACAAAGTGCATTTCCAAATAACTGTTTACTTTTGTAAAATCAATCGTGTATTTTTCTTTATACTGGTACATGGATTCTCCTTAATTTGTATTCGAACATCAACAAAAAGCAACAAAATGAGAGAACTCTGCGGAATATAAACCGTTTCGTTCTCTCGTTTTTTTGTTATGAAAGCACACTCTTCAAGAACTGCTGAAGTCGTGGATTTTTCGGAGCGCCGAAAAATTCTGCGGGAGGCGCGTCCTCTTCTATAATACCGTTGCTTATAAAGAGCACGCGGTCTGCGACCTCTTTAGCAAAGCCCATTTCGTGAGTAACGACAACCATCGTCATTCCGTCCTCAGCAAGCTGCTTTATAAGGTCAAGAACCTCTCCTACCATTTCGGGGTCGAGCGCGCTTGTAGGCTCGTCAAAGAGCATAACCTCGGGGTCCATAGCAAGGGATCTGATTATAGCAATTCGCTGCTTCTGTCCGCCTGAAAGCTGACTCGGATAAGCGTCGGCTTTTTCTGAAAGCCCTACGCGAGCGAGTAACTCGTCGGCTCGTTTGCTTGCTTCTTCGGGAGTTTTCAGCTTAAGCTTTACAGGCGCAAAGGTAATGTTTTCCTTAACTGTCATATGAGGGAAGAGGTTGAAATGCTGGAATACCATTCCCATTTTTGCCCGAACTGCGTCAAGATTAACGCCTTTACCCGTAATCAAATTGCCGTTAAAGCATATATCGCCCGAAGTAGGGATCTCAAGCATGTTTAGACAACGCAAGAACGTACTTTTTCCGCCTCCTGAGGGGCCGATTATGACGACCTGTTCTCCACGTCGAATATCACAATCAATTCCGCACAGTACGGGCTTATCCTTTACAAAGGACTTGTAAAGATTACGCGTACTGATAATAATATCAGATTTTATGTCCTTTTCATTCTGAATAATATTTTTATCTGTCACTTTTTGCCAACCTCTTTTCCAATTTCTTTACAAAGTAATTGAGGACGCAGACCATTGCCAAATATACAAGCGCGATTGATATATAGGGGAAATACGGGTCTGCCGTACGGGAAATAACGCGCTGCGCAACACGTGTCATATCCATAACTCCAAGGAATCCGATAACCGAAGTTTCTTTGAGAAGAGATATGAATTCATTACCGATAGCCGGCAAAACGTTTTTAATAGCTTGAGGCAATACGATAGAGCGCATAGTAACGCCACGCGAAAGTCCAAGCGAGCGACCTGCTTCCGTCTGTCCTATATCTACCGCATTGATTCCCGCACGCATAAGCTCAGCAACGTACGCGCCTGAATTGATACCAAAGCCAAGAATACCAACCATAATGCTGTTAGTAGAGTTAGCAAAAACAATAAAGTACATTATAAGCAGCTGTACAACTACGGGTGTTCCGCGTATGATCGTCGTATACAGCTCGCATACAGCATTAAGAAATTTAAATTTTCCCGTTTGCTTATGTAACGTTTTGGCGATTGCTATCAAGGCCCCTATTATGACACCGAGAAGCGTTGCTCCAAGAGTGACGATAAGCGTATTTCCAAGTCCCTCGAGAAACATTATATATCGATCTTCTCTTATAAAGGTCTTTGAAAACGCATCGCATAAATATTCCCAAAAAGCCATTAAATAAGCCATTAAATATTTCCAAAAATCCATAGTGTTGCCTAAAAATCCTTTCATTAACCACAACAGGAGGGGCAGAACCCTGTCCCTCCCATAAATTCAATAGTTTATTATTATTCTTCTTCGATAGCAGAGTAGATGTCGCTGTATTCCTGTTCCCATTTTGAAATAGAACCGTCGGCAAGAAGCTCTGTGATAACTTCGTTTATAACGTCAAGCAAGTCTGCGTTGCCCTTACCAACTGCGATACCGTACTGCTCAACCTCAGCTGCGTCAGAGCCGTCAGCCTTCGTAAATTTAAACGCCTTGTAAGCGCCGTTGCTGCTTGCAACGATAACCTCTGCCGTAAGCTTATCGGTTACGACTACGTCGACCTTCGTTCCGAGAGCCGCAGCTGCAAGAGAAGGAGTATCGTAAGGAGTGAGAGTAGCATCTGCAATTGCATCAGTATCAATAAGCTCTGATACAAGGAAGTCGGATGTGGTTCCCTGCTGAACACCTATTTTCTTACCGTTCAGGTTGTCGAGATTAGCGATTTCGTCATTGTCAGCGGCAACGATGAGGTACTGAGTTGTAAAAGAGTAGGGGATAGAGAAGTCAACCTCTTCAGCGCGCTCTGCTGTGATTGTAATACCAGCTGCGCCTGCGTCAGCCTTACCGCTCTTAACAGCGCCGATAATAGAATCGAAGTTAACGTCTTCAATTACAAGCTCTTTTCCAAGCTTTTTAGCAACTGCCTTCATGATCTCAATATCTACGCCAACGATCTCGTTGTTATAAACGAATTCATAGGGGGCGAAGCCTGCTTCGGTGTAAACTGTGAGTGTGTTGTCATCCTTTCCGCATCCTACAAAGCAGAAAGCAGAAACGAGCATCAAAGCTGCCAACATAATCGATAAAAACTTTTTCATAATAGTCTCCTTTTTCGATGAGTATGATTTTTTTATTTTTTGTGTCTCATCTGTTTGATGTCATTATTATAACGCATAAATATTCATATGTCAAGAGTTTTTTTGAATAATATTCACATTTGTATGACTGCATAAAATAAACGCTAAATCAACCCAATGTGTTGTGGTAAGTGCACAAAATCTTTATTTATTGAAAGGAAAACGCGACAAAACACACATAAATTGCGAGACAGACAAAAGAATACAGCCTCTTGAGAAAATAAATATATTCATAAAAAATGTATAAAAGTCGGGGACGATTTGCATCGCCCCCGACCTTTGAAATTCTATTTAAGCATCACGCTTAATATTTTATTCTATTGAAGTATTTATCTTTTCCGCTTTCCTTGCTTTAGCGTTCTCTGCGGCTTTAGAAACGATTCCTACAAGTGCGACAAGCGCTATTGCGTTAGGCAGAACCATAAGGTTGTTGAACATATCCGTCAACTCCCAAACAAGATCGTTCTGGAAGACTGCGCCGAGGAATACGAAAACAATTGCGATGCAGCCGTAAACCTTGAAGGAATTCTTACCGAAGAGGTGAAGGAAATTCACCTTGCCGAAGTAGTTCCAGGAAAGAATGGTGGAGAAGGCAAAGAAGAATAGGCAAATTGCAACGAAAATCGAGCCGATGATACCTGCGACCTGACTACCGCCGAATGCCATTGTAAATGCCTGCTGCGCAAGGTTTGCCTTAGTTAAGCCTACAAGACCTGCAAGGCTTTCAACTGATTTTACTTCCGTAAAGCCTGCGTCGATGAGAGCCTCGTTTGCGGCAATGATCTTGCCGATTGCGCCATCCTTAGCATAAAGAGTGGATATAACGATCAACGCGGTCATAGTAAGAACTACAAATGTATCAATGAACACACCGATCATAGCGGTGGTGCCCTGAACGTGAGGATCCTTAACGTCTGCAAGGGCGTGAGCGTGAGGCGTAGAACCCATACCCGCTTCGTTTGAGAACAGACCTCTCTTGGCGCCCTGTGTCAGAGCGATGTAGATAGCTGCGCCGATAGCACCGCCGGTGATGGCCTGGGGCGCGAATGCATACTTGAAGATCATGCCGATTGCGGCAGGAACATACTGGATACGGATACAGAGAATTATTAGACCGCCGATGAGGTAGAGAGAAGCCATAACGGGAACGATTTTTTCACAAGTTGCGGCAAGCTTCTTTGTTCCGCCAAAGAGAACAAAGCCTGCGAGAACCGCTACGATCACGCCCACAAGGATCTTAACTACGTTTTGAGTGGTGTCACCTGCGCCACAAGCTGTGAATGCGCCTGCTACGTTTTCTGCGATGGAGTTGGACTGAACCATTGCGCCGACGAAGCCGAGGGCAATAATGGCTGCAACGGCGAAGAAGCCGGCAAGGAACTTACCGAATTTGCCCTTGAATGCGGTTCTGATGTAGTAGATAGGACCACCTTCAAACTCACCGTTTTCTTTCTTAATCCTGGTTTTCTGAGCGAGAACGGCCTCTGCGTAGATGGTTGCCATACCGAGGAAAGCGATTATCCACATCCAGAAGATAGCGCCGGGGCCGCCTATGAGAATAGCGCCGCAAGCGCCAACGATATTGCCCGTACCAACCTGTGCCGCTATCGCTGTAGCCAGCGCCTGGAAGGAGGAAATACCATCGTTTTTATTGCCACCCTTGAGCTTAATGTTTCCGAACACGTTCTTCATGCCCTCGCCGAAGCAACGAACCTGTACGAAATTGGTATTAATGGAGTAGAATACACCGATACCAATCAAAAGAATGATAAGAATGTAGTTGGAAAGATAAGTGTTGATTGTGCCTACAATATTGAGTAGGACTTCCTGGATTTTATCCATTTTCTTTATTCCTTTCTTTTTTTGAAAATAAAAAAGTCACCGACATTATCGGTGGCTCTGGGATAAAAGATAAAAAACAGAAAGTCGGCGGGAATTTCTGCTTCTCTGTCCTTTTGCCTGAGAGATTCAGCCACGTAAATGACCTTGCACCTTCGGCACTCTTACGAGATTCTCCAGAGCTTCCTCCGCTTTTAGTTTCTTGCGATTCTAAAAGGTTCTTCGGAATGTTCATACGCATTGTAACACAAAAGCAAATTTTTGTCAATAGTTTTTTATAAAAAAATATAGTTGTCATTTTATGACGGAATTTCCCTTTCGGGCAGTGTCTTTAGTCTTATAATCGCAAAAACAGTAATAATAATAATTGCATAATCTCAAAAGGATAGTTAAACTTGACTTTTTGACCGTTTTGTGATAAACTATCTTTTATAAAGGATAATAAGTATATAATGGCTGTGGAGAATATATGTTAAAGGTAATTTTGTGGGATATAGACGGCACCGTTCTCAATTTTAAGGAAGCCGAAAAAAATGCTATAAAAGGTCTCTTTCGTGAATTCTCAATAGGTGAATGCACGGATGAAATGATAGAGAGATATTCTTTAATAAATGATAAGTACTGGAAGAAGTTAGAGCGAGGCGAGCTTACAAAGCCAGAGATTCTTACGCTCAGATTTGTCGAATTCTTTGAAAAAGAGGGAATAGCGTTTAACAAAGTAGAAGAATTTAATTTGACCTATCAAATAAGACTTGGCGATACCATCTGCTTCAATGACAATGCCTATCAGCTTATAAAAGGTCTTAAAGGAAGGCTCTTGCAGTACGCCGTTACAAACGGCACTCAAAGAGCGCAGAAAAGAAAGCTTGAGAAATCAGGCTTGGATAAGCTCTTCGACGGAATTTTCATTTCAGACGAGATGGGCGTGGAAAAGCCGAACAAGGAATTCTTTGATATCGTTTTCTCTAAAATTCCTTCTGTGAGTCGACAAGAGGTAATTATAGTCGGAGACTCGCTTACAAGTGATATAAAGGGCGCGGAGAACGCTCAGATTAAATCCGTTTGGTATAATCCTAAAGGGAAGGTAAACAATATAGGAGTTAAGACGGATTACGTAATTAAAAATCTGAATGAAATTAAGGATATATTGAATATACAAAGGTAGTGTTTGTAATGGAAAAAATATATAAATCAGCCGATATGTTGATAGGAAGAACTCCCCTTCTTGAGCTTTCAAGCATAGAAAAGGAGTACAGTCTTAAAGCCAGAGTTATAGCTAAGCTTGAATGTATGAATCCCGCGGGAAGCGCAAAGGACCGTGTCGCAAAAAACATGATAGACGACGCGGAAAAGAGAGGTATTTTAACTCCCGATAGCGTAATTATAGAGCCCACCTCGGGAAATACGGGAATAGGTCTTGCGCTTGTCTGCGCGGTAAGAGGCTACCGCCTCATTATAGTTATGCCCGATAATATGTCGCGCGAACGCATTAACACAATGCGGGCATACGGCGCAGAGCTTGTTCTGACAGACGGCAAAAAGGGAATGAGCGGCGCTATAGAAAAAGCACAAGAGCTTCACAGCGAAATCCCGAACAGTATTATAGCGGGACAGTTTATAAATATGGCAAATCCCGAGGCGCATTTTTTAACTACTGGTCCTGAAATTTGGGAGGACACCGACGGAAAAGTCGATATTTTCGTTGCAGGCGTTGGCACGGGAGGAACTATAACGGGCGTCGGCAAATATCTCAAAGAGAAGAATCCAAACGTCAGGATAGTGGCGGTAGAGCCGCGCAGCTCTGCCGTTTTGTCGGGAGGGAAAGCAGGCGCGCACGGCTTGCAGGGAATAGGCGCAGGCTTCATTCCTGAGGTTCTTTCTACCGACGTGTATGATGAAATAATAACCGTTTCGGATGAAGAAGCCTATGAGATGGGCAGAGAAATGGGAAAAAGAGAGGGAATGCTCGTCGGAATTTCGTCGGGCGCTGCCTTGTACGCGGCAATCGAGCTTGCGAGAAGAGACGAGAATAAAGGTAAAAATATTGTAGTCCTTTTGCCCGACACGGGGAGCCGCTATTTATCCACAAAAATGTTTTTGGATTGACAACAAAGATTTACAAATTACAAATATAAATTTCAGAAGGAGGGAATATGCAAATAGCAATCTATGAAAAATTAGGTATGGAGTCGCCTGTCGCTATAGTTGTAATTTCGGTTGCGACAATGCTTTTTTTCGGCTTTGCTATGACGCGTATAACAAAGCGTCTTCGTCTGCCTAACGTTACGGCATATATCATCGCGGGTATTCTTATTGGTCCGTATTGCTTTAATTTGATTCCCTCGGGCGTCTATAACGGATTAGAGTTTATTTCGGATATCGCGCTTGCGTTTATCGCGTTTTCAACAGGTGAGTTTTTCAGAATTTCAGCTCTTAAGAAAAACGGCATCAAAACGGTTGTAATTACCCTCTTTGAAGCGCTTTTCGCTTCATTGCTCGTTTTCGTTGTTACATATCTGATAATAGGTCTGCCCTTCGTTTTTTCGCTCGTGCTATCAGCCTTGGCGGCGGCGACTGCCCCTGCTTCTACTATGATGACCATACGTCAGACGTGCGCAAAGGGAGATTTCGTTGATACTCTTTTACAGGTTATAGCGCTTGACAACGTGGTCGCGCTTATTGCATACAGCGTCGCTATATCGGTTGCCCTTTCTGTTATGGGGGGTGGAGAAATGAGTGTCGGAAGCATTTTTATGCCTATGATTAAAAATATAGGCGTATTGGTTTTAGGCGGACTCTTCGGCTTTTTAATGAAGCTGCTTATGCCGACAAAACGCTCAACTGATAATAGATTGATAATAGCCGTAGCAGTTCTGTTTACTCTGTGCGGAGTATGCGCTCTGCTTGACGTCTCGCCCCTTCTCGGTTGTATGTCTATGGGTATGATCTACATAAACGTAACAGACGACGTAAAGCTTTTTAAGCAGCTTAATTATTTTGCGCCCCCGTTTCTTATGCTCTTCTTCGTTCGTTCGGGTATAGGCTTTAAATTAGGAGACTTATTCAGCGCCGACGGTAACGTGGGCGGCGTTTCTATTCTGCTTATAAGCGTTATATATTTCTTCGTCAGAGTTATCGGAAAATATTTGGGCGCGTTTTTAGGCAGCGCTGTAGTTAAAAAGAAGAGGGAAACGAGAAATTATCTTGGACTCGCGCTTATCCCACAGGCGAGTGTCGCCATAGGTCTTGCAGCTCTTTGCGCGCGAGCGTTAGGGGACGAGGTCGGCGGAACGCTCCAGTCCATAATTGTCGCGGCGGGTATTCTTTATGAGCTTGCAGGGCCTGCCTGCGCGAAGCTGTCTCTTTATCTTTCGGGTGCCTGCTCTAAGGACAGAACGGAGGCTGTTGAAGTGCCCCTGTTAGACAACGAGGGAAAACCGAAAAATTCACTTGAAATACTTATAGAAAAGATAGAAAAAATCAAAAAAGAGCTTCCCGAGCATTCTATCTCGGAGGAAGAACAGATCTTTACCGAAGCGGCAGAGGAAATGTATGAATATGCAAGACCTCACAGACGAAGCCGCTTTATCAATAAAAATTAGAAAAGAGGAAGAAAATGAATATTTTATCTGTATCCGATCCCATAGCCACCCTTTTAGGAGAGTGGTCAACTCAAATCAATTTTTATTCTGTATTGCTTCGCATTTTCCTGTCTCTCGTTTTTTCCGCGATAATCGGCTGTGAGCGCGCGGGAAAGCGTCACGCGGCAGGCTTGCGTACCTTTATTTTAGCGTCTCTTGCCTGTACCGTCGCTATGATACTCGACATATTTGCGGAAACTCATCTTTGTCTTATCTCCGCTGCTTCTGTAATAGGCATAGCTATTATAAGCAGTAATTCAATTCTTTTCAGTTCGAGAAATCAGATAAAGGGACTTACAACCTCTGTAGGTCTCTGGGCTTGCGGAATACTCGGACTTTCCATAGGCGCGGGACTCTATGCGGCGACTCTGGTGATTTTTATAGCCTTGCTCTGCAGTCTCTCGGTTTTTCCCTCTATCGAAAGATATTTGAAAAACCGTTCAAATCATTTTGAAGTCCACTTAGAGCTGAAGAATAAGAATAATCTTTCTGATTTCGTTACCGTAATAAGAAGACTCGGTCTTCGCATTGACGACATAGAATCCAACCCCGCATATCTGAATTCGGGACTCAGCGTATATTCCGTCTCGGTTACCATTATAAGCAAGGAGCTTAAGGAGTATAAGACTCACGAGCAAATTATAGAGGCGCTTCGTTCGCTTGAGTTTGTCTATCACATCGAGGAAATGAATTAAAGGCAGTCATATTTGGCAACACCGAAAAAGACCTGAGAAAACACAATAAATATTTCCATTAATGTAAAATGAAAAACGACGATTTTTAAGGTAGAAATTCTTCGAATTTCAAATTCAACAGGTCTTTTTCTACCGCCGTTTTCGAGGCTCGACGTATGTAATACGCCTCACGCCTCGAAGAACGACGCTTCTTGCTCAAATCTGACCTGCCTTTTTCGTTTTTATATTTGGCAAGACCGAAAACTAAATAATAAAACCGTCTCATTTGCATTTTTTCACATAATTGAGACGGTTTTAATTAACTATTGACAAAGTTTGATATAAGTGTTATAATAATTGAGCTTAAGGGAGTAGTCGCCCGCTTTTTGCGGGGAACGGTCAACATACTGAGGAAACTCTGGTCGTTCTTAATTGGCGAGACTTGCATTGTTTGCAGTGCTCGGACTATCTCTTTTTCTTTTATCTCCGAGTCAACGCATTTAAGTTGAAACGGAGTTTTTTGTTATGGGATTTTTTGAGCTTTTTATTTTAGCGATAGGCTTGTCCATGGACGCCTTTGCCGTCTCTGTCTGTAAGGGGCTGTCTTCAAGCAAGGCGAGCCTTTCTAATATGGGAAAATGCGGCTTATGGTTCGGTGGCTTTCAGGCGTTAATGCCTCTGCTCGGCTTCTATTTCGGACGCATTTTTGCCGAGTATATTGAGGCTGTGGACCATTGGGCAGCCTTTATGCTTCTTGCGCTTATAGGCGCAAATATGTTAAAAGAGGCGTTTTCTGTAGAGTCGGAGTGCGATTGTAATAACAACAAAAACGGCGACTATTCATTTAAAACAATGCTCACAATGGCTATAGCCACTTCAATAGATGCGCTCGCTGTCGGAATATCTCTTTCTCTTGCGGGAAACGTAAATATTTACCTCGCTATTATCCTTATCGGTGTAATTACCTGCGCGCTGTCTGTCCTTGGCGTTAAAATAGGTAGTGTTTTCGGAAACAAGTTTGAGAAAAAAGCCCAAATGGTAGGCGGTATTATCCTTATTCTTATGGGTATAAAAATTTTACTTGAGCATCTCGGCGTCTTGAGTTTCTGAAAAAACGGCACAAATTTTCCTGCTTTACGTGTATCAAACGTTCACCGTAAGCATTTTACTTTACGCGAATATTGGGCGGAAGCTCTACAGAGTTTGACAGATGAGGATCAATTACGATGCCCCACGCTTGAATTAAAGGATGAGAGTCCAATGAATCAAGTGCGCTTTTCAAGTCCCCCTTAATGACAAGAGGCATCCTGCAGCCTATTGCCATCATATGCGCCTTCAAATCGGAAGCGCTTGAAAATATCGGAAAGAGCATAATATCCGAGTCTCTTTTTTGTAAGGCGTTGAGATGGTGTCCATTCGCGTTTTCGAAAAACGGGGTAGAATAGTAAAGCGTTTTCTTTTCATTCGCATCAACAAATTCCCGAACGGATATCTCGTTGTTTTGAAGCTTTTTGACCGACGCATTCCATTTTTTCGATTTTCCAAAAAACATAGTCGAAATTTCCTTCTGGTTGTTTATGCAATATTATATCGTCTTTCTTGACTTTATTCTATCATAAAATCTGTTCCTTTTTAACCTTTATAATAAAAAATGTTACCTTACTTATTCACTATTAACTATTACTTATTACCTTGCCAAAAATCTCCTCGGACGGATTTAGTGAAAAGTGAAGAGTGAAGAGTGAAAAAGTAAAAATCTCCCCGAACTTCGTCCGAAGAGATTTTTGTGATGTGTGTCCGATTTAGATGCAAAACCGTGTGTAGCCAATTTAGATGCACACAGATTTTGCAGAGGGTAGACTATCCCCTTGGCGATGACGGGAGTTGCACTTGACCGCTATCTTCCGGGGCGCAACGCCATGCTTGCAAACGAAACTATGTAAAAAAATTATTTGCCCTGATCGACACGATATTGTAACATATAAGTTGTATTGTTGTATATGAACTCAAGACCTTCTGTTGTTTCGCTATCTTTTTCTATAATTCGCCATTCAACTTGAAACGGAAATGATCCTGTTTTTGTCCAAGTATCATCTAATAGGGCTTCGTCAATTAAAAATGTCGCTTTGCTCTTTATTTGATACAATGTAGTTTTATTTTGCTCTTTCGTATCAAATTTTACAATGCGAAGTTGCTTGCCGCAAATCAGAAAATCAATGAAATATCCCTCGCTTTTAGTTGGGAAGAAATAATCATAGTCTTCATAGAAAGATGATTCATTCTTTCTTGCATCATCAATGTTATAGCTGTATCCATCAAAGGTCGTAGAACATGAAACAAACAATAATGTAACGGTTAAAGTTAGTGACAAAACAAACAAGAACTTTTTCATTTTGAATTCTCCTTCGCCGTGTTTGTAGGCGATATCGCCTTCTTTTTCTTCATTATACCACAAATTTGTAAATATTTCAACCATTTCGCCGGTTCGAATCTGTCTACAGACCCGAAAAGCCCGAAATGCATCTAGAAAGTTTTAAAAAACGTTAGAGCCGAAAAAACGGGAAATTTCCGTTTTTGGATCTATTCGTTTTCTTTAGCCGTATTGATTGAGGCAATCAAAATTCTTTTCACCTCAACACACCTATCCAAAATCGTTTTGTCGTAATAATATCCGCTTTCAATCAAAAGCTCAAGCCAATATTCTGTTTCGGAGCATTCCTTTAAGGCGATATGTAACTTAGCCACAAAGTCCGCCTTGCCGTGAGCATAAAACGCCTCGCGAATATTTGCTCCAATGCTT
>JAZQGJ010000033.1:0-2126 GCA_045539995.1 Eubacteriales bacterium | reverse complement strand
TATTATAGTTTAGCATTTTTACGTCCCTTTGTCAAGATTGTTTAGAGCTATGCTCTGTTTCTTTGTCGACAAAAAGACAAGCTTTTTTCTTAAAGCAAAAAAACTTTTAAAAAACTATTGACTTTTGACGTTCGTTGTGCTATAATACCTAAGCACGAGTTGAAAAACTTGTATAACGGCGGATTAGCTCAGTTGGCTAGAGCGTCCGGTTCATACCCGGCAGGTCGTTGGTTCAAATCCGACATCCGCTACCACACCTCGGCCCGTTGGTCAAGCGGTTAAGACACGGCCCTTTCACGGCTGTAACATGGGTTCGATTCCCGTACGGGTCACCACATTATAACCAGTCGAACCCGACTGGTTATTTTTTTATAGTTTTAGCTCAAAGGTAGCTTCAAAGCCCCTTTGGGTTATTTTTATTTTTGGGGTAGATAAAAAGAAGTCCCGATGAACTTCCAAATTAGGTTCATCGGGATCAGTATTATTGCCATATACATAGAATATTTCTATCCTATCCTCATAGAGAATTATCTTGTCAATCAAAAGTTCAATCATCGCCTTCGGCTCGGATGCAAGAGCCTCGATTATAAACTTTTCTACGTCTTCTTTTTTTAGTGTCCTGTCAAGCTTACTTTCTTCGGCAGCAATCTTCATATTGATTTCTGCAAGCGAATTTTCAAGCTCGGTCATCCTCGCCTTGGTTGTTGAGGTTATAATACCTTCTTCAATCGCTATCATAACGTTATCAATCGACTTTTGAATTTTAGCCCTTTCGCTAATAAGCAAATTAAGAATGCTTTGTTCCTTAGATATCTGTTCGTTAAGCTTAACAATCTCGTCTGCAAGGCTGGATATTTTCTCTGGGGTGTTCAGAAGCTTAAGTGTTGCATCGATCACACACTTTTCAAGTGCCTCCTTCTTTAGACTCGTTTTACTGCAACCTCGGAAACGCTTTTTGTTAGAGCAGGTGTAGTAGAACTTCATTTCGCCGCTTTTTGCCGTTCCGCTGTCGCCGTTGATCTTCATACCGCATCTACCGCAGAAAAGCTTTCCTTTCAACAGAAAATCGGTATTTCGACTGCTGGATCCGTGCTTGTTTTTATCCATCATTCGTTGCACTCGCTGAAATACCGCCGTATCTACTATTTGAGGGTACATATCCGTGTAAACCTCACCGTCATACCTGTAAATTCCAGTGTATTTTTCAAGCTTCAAAATCTTGAATAACGTACTTTGGTATATCGGTTTGCCGTTATAGAGAATGCCTCGCTTATTAAGCTCCTCAAGGATCTCTCGCACACATTTTCCGGATACGTATAGGTCGAATATTAACCTTACTACCTCGGCACGCTCCTCATGTATCAGGATTTTCTTGTTTTCAACTCTATATCCGTAAGGTGGTCTTCCACCAAGAAAGTTGCCTTTGCGACGGCTCTCCCTCTGACCTCTCCTTACCTTCTGTGAAAGCTCTACAGAGTAGTATTCCGAAAGACCTATAAGTACGTTCTCAAGAAGAATACCATCAAGGTTTTTACTTCCGTCAATATTAACCGACGTTCTCTGCGTTGCTGAAATAAGTATTATGTTATTCTTTGAAAGACGCTGCTTGTTTAATGCAATCTCAATAGAGTTTCTACCGAATCTATCGAGAGCATATACCAGAACAATGTCCCATGCGGGTTTATTGTCTGCATCGGCTAACATTTTTTGAAATGCGGCTCTGTTGTCGTTAGTACCTGTGGTGGCTCTGTCTATGTACTTGTCAACAATGATTATGCCGTTTTGTGCCGCAAATTCGTTACATACACGAAGCTGACCTTCAATAGACTGTTCGGTCTGCTTTTCACTGCTGTAACGAGCATAAATTACTGCTGTTTTCATTAGTTTTACCTCCTAAATTATAAAATTGTTTTTCATTTTTCTTTCGGCAGGAGCAACCAAAACGAAAGGGACGCCTCTGTCAAGGATTAAGAAAAAAGATTGCATTGGTGTTTTTGCTTTTCTTATTATCAGCAATGTTTTTTCCCTTGACAGAGGGGGCAATTTCGTTTACGCTCCGCCCGGCGAAAGATAAATTAGTTCGCCTTTTTCATTTGTTTTATTACCTCGGGACTAACTTGACCTAT
>JAZQGJ010000032.1:0-30795 GCA_045539995.1 Eubacteriales bacterium | reverse complement strand
GAAGTCAACCTTCTCCTCGCCTGCCTGTACACGCTTAAGCAATTCCTTTGCGTTACCTGTTCCGCTTGCAACAGCCACGTTGATTTCAACGTCTCCAAGCTTATAGGTTGCGCGCTTAACGCCTTCAACGCCACGAACGTCAGTGAAGTCAACTGCGTCAAGAGACTTACCTGTGATAACCTCGGCAGCTGTACGCAAAGCAGCTTCCATAACGCCACCTGTAGCACCGAAAATAACGCCTGCGCCACTTCCGATTTCAACGGGAGAATCAAACTTCTCATCCTCAAGCTCACGGAAATTGATGCCTGCCTTTTCAATCATTCTTGCAAGCTCTCTTGTTGTAATAGCCGCATCTACATCGGGAACGCCTGCTGCATTCTGATCTTCTCTTCCGATCTCGAACTTTTTAGCTGTACAAGGAATGCAGGAAACCATGAAGATGTCTTCGGGCTTAAGTCCCATCTTCTCTGCGAAGTAAGTCTTATACATAGCGCCGAACATCTGCTGAGGAGATTTGCAGGAAGAAAGATTATCAATCATATCGGGGAAATAATGCTCGCAGAATTTAATCCATCCGGGAGAGCAGGACGTCATCATGGGAAGCTTACCGCCCTTGGTGAAGCGCTCGATGAACTCATACGCCTCTTCCATAATGGTAAGGTCTGCTGTGAAGTTCATATCGTAAACGCCGTCAAAGCCCAATTTTTTGGTAGCGGCAATCATTTTGCCTTCCGTATCTGTTCCGGGAGCGTATCCGAATGCTTCGCCAATACCTGTGCGAACAGAAGGAGCCATACAAATAGCAACGTGCTTTGTAGGATCTGCGATAGCGTCAAATACCTTCTGTGTATCATCAACCTCGTAAAGAGCGCCTACAGGGCAGGAAACGATACACTGTCCGCAATTTATACAGGAGGTCTCGTTAAGAGGCATTTCAAACGCGCAGGAAATCTGAGTGTCAAAGCCTCTGTTAACAGAGCTTATTACGCCTACGCCCTGATTCTGACATGCGCCTACGCAACGGCGGCAAAGGATACACTTATTATTGTCTCTTACGATGGAGGGACCTACCATCTCGACGTTGTGCTCCTGCTTCTTGCCGGAAAAGGCAGTCTCATCTACACCGTAGTCAAGGCAGAGCTTCTGAAGCTCACAGGTTGTAGAACGAACGCAAGAGAGGCACTTTCTGTCGTGTCCCGAAAGAAGCAATTCAAGATTCATCTTTCTGGACTGATTTATTTTAGGTGTATTTGTGAATATTTCCATACCCTCATTTACGGGGTATACGCAAGCGGTAACAAGTCCTCTTGCGCCTTTAACTTCAACGAGGCAGAGACGGCAAGCTCCGATTTCATTTATATCTTTGAGATAGCAAAGCGTGGGAATGTCAACTCCCGCATATTTTGCTGCTTCAAGAACGGTTGCGTTTTTCGGAACAGAATAATCTCGACCGTTTATTTTTACATTAATCATTTCCATAATTATTTCAGCTCCTTATCTTATTTCTTATAAATAGCACCGAACTTACACTTGGAAATACAAGCGCCGCACTTCAAGCACTTAGTTGTGTCTATTGTATGAGGATTCTTGAGAGATCCGGAAATTGCGTTTGCGGGACATACTCTTACGCACGCGGTACATCCTTTACACTTTTCGGGATCAATGTTGAATGTAAGAAGATCCTTACATACGCCTGCGGGACATTTCTTGTCTACAACGTGAGAAATATATTCCTCTCTGAAATATTTAAGTGTAGAAAGAATGGGGTTAGGCGCTGTCTGGCCAAGACCGCAGAGCGAAGCGCTCTTAACGTAGTAGCAAAGCTCTTCCAGCTTGTCGATATCTTCAAGAGTACCGTTTCCGCTTGTAATCTTGTTGAGTATTTCAAGCATTCTTACAGTACCTACGCGGCAAGGAGTACATTTACCGCAGGACTCGTCAACTGTAAATTCAAGGAAGAATTTCGCAATATCAACCATACAGTTATCCTCGTCCATTACGATAAGTCCGCCTGAGCCCATCATAGAGCCGATAGCAAGAAGGTTATCGTAGTCGATAGGAGTATCTATCAAGGATGCGGGAATACATCCACCGGAAGGTCCGCCTGTCTGCGCAGCCTTGAATTTCTTTCCGTTAGGAATACCGCCGCCTATTTCCTCGATAATTTCACGCAAGGTGGTACCCATAGGAATTTCTACGAGACCTGTATTCTTGATCTTGCCGCCCAAAGCAAATACCTTGGTGCCCTTGGATTTCTCAGTACCCATAGAGGTAAACCATTCTGCGCCGTTCAAGATGATACGCGGGATATTTGCATATGTTTCAACGTTGTTGATGATAGTGGGCTTGCCGAACAAGCCTTTAACCGCAGGGAACGGAGGACGGGGACGGGGCTCTCCTCTGTTACCCTCAATTGAGGTGAGAAGCGCTGTTTCCTCTCCGCAAACGAAAGCGCCTGCGCCGAGACGGATATGTATATCGAAGTTAAAGCCTGTTTCAAAAATATTGTTGCCGAGAATTCCGTATTCACGTGCCTGCTCAATAGCGATACGCAAACGGTTAACGGCTATAGGATACTCTGCTCTTACGTAAACGTAGCCTTCATCAGCGCCGATTGCGTAACCTGCTATGGCCATAGCTTCAATCAAAGCGTGAGGGTCGCCCTCCAAAATGGAACGGTCCATAAATGCGCCGGGGTCTCCCTCGTCGGCATTACATACAACGTATTTTTTACCAGCGGGTTGATCTGCCGCGAACTGCCACTTTGTTCCTGTGGGGAAGCCTCCGCCTCCTCTTCCGCGAAGTCCCGACGCCTTGATTACGTCGATTACTTCCTGTCTCTTCATCTCGGTAAGAACCTTAGCGAGAGCTTGATATCCATCGGTTCCGATATATTCATCGATATTTTCGGGGTTGATAAAACCGCAGTTACGAAGAGCAACTCTCTTCTGCTTCTTATAGAACGTAGTCTCTGAAAGCGGAAGCGCTTTAAGATCGTTGTTTTCGACTTCCTCGTGATGAACAAGGCGATCTACTATACGGCCCTTAAGCAAATGCTCGGAAACTATCTCGGGAACGTCCGCCTCGCTTACGCGTGCGTAAAAGGTTCCTTCGGGATAAACGATTACGATAGGACCGCTGGCGCAAAGACCGAAGCATCCCGTCTGAACAATTTTAATTTCGTCGGCAAGTCCCTGAGCTGCAAGCTCTTTTTCCATAGCATCAATAATCTTGGCGCTTCCTGAAGAAGTACAGCCTGTACCGCCGCAAATGAGTACATGTGAACGAATCATTTGTTTTCCTCCTTATTTCTCTATTGCTGAAACTGTATATTCAAGGACAGGCTTGCCACCCTTAATATGCTTTTCCATTACTTCCAAAGCTTTTTCGGAGGTCATATTTACATATGTAACCTTCTCCTCGCCGTCTTTAATAACTTCAACGATAGGTTCAAGGCGGCACATACCGATACAGCCCGTTTGTGTTACCGATACTTCTCCTGTAAGAGATGCCTTGTTAACCTCCTCGACGAATGTGTTGAGAACAGGACGTGCTCCTGCCGCAATTCCGCAAGTAGCCATTCCTACAACAATTCTGATTTCGCCAGATCCCTCACGAATAGCTACCTTGCTCTTCATGCGATCACGAATCGCGGAAAGTTCTGCCAATGATTTCATAGGTTTGTTCCTTTCATATATTTGAATTTTTTTGAAAAACTTTATTTACAAACGCGATAGCGTACTGTAACATTCATCAAGATATTCCTTTACCCAAAGGATAACCTCGGGCGCGCTCAAGGGAACATCGTGTCCGAGCATTTCTCTCATTTCTCGTGTGCAAAGACGTACTTCCCCACCGTTCTTTTTATGCGAGAAAAGGAAGTCGATCCCGTCTGAACCCTGAATTAAAGTGCAGACCGTTCCGACTATATCTCCAAGAGGTATATAGTCAATGCTGTTTTTTAAAAATGAAGCCGACACTCTCGTTCCGTGATCGGAATGCTCTTTTTCGCTTTTTGAGGTAATCTCAAAAGCTCCGCCCGTCATTTCGGCTTCCATTTTCAAAAAAGGCAAGCCAAGTCCGACGCGTCTGGTTTTTCGCGTAGTAGAGAAAGGATTAGTTACGTTCTTTAAAAAATCCTCACTCATTCCGCAACCGTTATCAATGATTTCAAAGGAAAGAATTTCTTCTGTCTCATTCAATAAAATCTGTATTTCGGTTGCAGAAGCTTTAACTGAATTCTGAGCTATATCCAATATATTTAATGAAAGCTCCTTCATTTTCCGATAATGAGCGATACGAGCTTCCGTCTTACAAAATCGGAGCTGTACGGCTCGTCCTCCAACATTATGAAGTTCTCTGCTTCGTTTATTTCCCACAGTCTGTGAGCATCAGAATTTGTGAGAATCAATTTTTCTTCGAGATGATAATTTTCTATATATTTTTTGCGATTTTCATTATTATGAATTTCCACGCATTTGAAATCGGGATAATCGGGAATTCCGCCCAAGACGGTTATTATCCCGTTTTCTTCCCTGTCAATGTGAGCGGGAAATATCGCCGCGCCATATTTTGAAAGCAAATCATAAGCTGATGAAATATCTATTGTCAAGGCGTTGAGGAGTAAATGCTCTTCCGTCCCAACAACGTTATCGTTCTCACCCATTATAATTTGGTCTCCAAAAATATCGCTTCTGTTTTTATACAGCACACGGTACTGCGAAAGCTCTTTATCAAACTCTTCGGCAGACTCCAAGGTAGGAAAGAGCGAAACGATATGAACCTCTTCGGCTGTCGTTAGCTCTATACCCGCTATGGGTACAATGCCGTATTTCTTCGCCGCGCTGAAAAAGGCTCGGCAATTTTTTGTGGAATTGTGATCGGTCAGCGCAACTATCTGCAATCCGCAGAGAGACGCCATTCCCGCTATATTCTCGGGAGTCATATCATTATCGGCGCACGGTGAAAGACAGGAGTGAACATGCAGATCATAATAATATTTATTCATATCAATTTTGAAATGCGCAAACAAAACTCATAAATTGAGAGCTTCGTTCTGAATAAGTTAACAGATTTTTCTTTCGCTGTGCTTATAACCTCGTCTGAAACCTCGCAGTTTTCACATATGACGGTAGCCGAAATTCCCACAAGCGAAGCAACTGCGACGACATTGATATTAGTCATTATGGTCGCCCAAGCATTGTTCTCGTCGGCTCTGCTCATTACCCAGCTTAAAAGATCTCCGACGTAAACGCCGTCAATCTCCTTTTCGCCGCAGGGCATTGAAAGAACCTCAAGCTCAAGCGAGTTTACTAATTCTTTTACTGTCATCGTTAATCTCCGCTATCAGATTTTTGTAATTTATCAAGCTCTTGTCGCATGAAAACGACACATTCCGACAATGAAAAATTGCCTCTTACAACGTCCTGAGCGAATGTGGCGCAGGTAGGCGCTCCGCAAGAGCCGCAATCCAGCCCCGGCAGCTTCTTTTTCAGCTTCTCGGCTTCAATCATTATATTCATAGCGTCGCTGACGCTTTCGCCAAGAGTTGCGGGATTGTATTCAAAGCCTGATTTATCAATTATATCCTCAGGAACAGTTTCACCCGGCTCTGCATGGTTTTCAGAGACAGGAAGATATCTTTGAAGCGAACGCAATCTCGCCTTCGCAATATACGGATTTGTTACGTTGAGGACTCCGCCTACGCATCCGCCGGGACACGCGTTAAGCTCAACGAACTCAAGATCGGGAAAAGAGCCGTTATCAATTTCTTCAAGAACGTGCATAACGTTTTCGATTCCGTCTGCCGCCAGATACTTATCATTGAAAATCGCCGTTGCTTCTCCGCCTGTACTTGCCCAACCGAGACCTATCAGGCCTGTTCTTGACACAGGAACCTTACCTGAATTCTTGGTCATAACGCTTAAAAGCTCAAAATACATATCCGACATGGAAACAACGTAGTCAACGTATGAACGCTCGCCGCCCTCTCTGTTTTTAACATAGCTTACCTTCGCGGGACAGGGCGATATAAAAACTGTGCATATATCATCGTCTGTGAGCTCGGGATGAGCTTTCAATGCCTCTTCCCTTGCGTTTTTTGCCGCAATTTCAATAGGCGGCAGGATTTTAAGAAGTCTGTCCGCAAGTAAAGGATAACGTAATGAAAGCAATCTTGCTATCACGGGACACGCAGATGATATCACAGGCTTTTCAGCCGTTTTTATGTAGCGTCTCGTATAATCAGAGACAAGCTCTGCTGCTCGCGCAACCTCATATACGTCGTCGAAGCCGTATTCGAACAGTCCCTGCAATACGTAGTCAATATCGTCAAGATTATCAAACTGCCCGAAAAGCGTCGGCGCGGGAAGCGCGATCTTCCATTTTTTCTGCGGAATATCAGAAAGCTTATCATATACCGATTTTTTTGCTTGATGAGGACAAACTCTGATGCATTCTCCGCAGTCAATGCATCTGTCTGAATTAATAACAGCGTGCTTATCCTTTATTCTTATAGCTTCGGTTGGACAATGTCTTAGGCAGTGAGTGCAGCCGAGACATTTGTCACGATTCAGTGATACGGAATGCTGGTATTTAGCCAACTTCGCCACCTCCTCATAATTATGTGTTAACAGTCATTGTGATCCTTGTGCCCTTTCCGAGCTCAGACTCAATAAGCATGGAATCGGAATTCTTTTTCATATTTGGAAGTCCCATTCCTGCGCCGAATCCGAGTGAACGGATATTTTCAGTAGCAGTCGAAAAGCCTTCCTTCATAGCCAATTCAACGTCGGGAATTCCCGGACCGTTGTCCTCCAGAACCAACTCGATTTTATCGGGGTACACTGTAACGGTAGCCTTGCCGCCTCCTGCGTGAATGACCATATTTATCTCGCCCTCATACATGGCAATCGCCGCTTTTCTTATTATATCGGGCGGTAAACCTAACATTCTCAAGCTTTTTTTCATAGAAATTGAAGCTTCTCCCGCAGAGGTGAAGTTTTCTCCGTCCACGTCAAAATAAAACTTAAGACCCTCGCTCATATTTTCACGCTTCCTTTGTGTTATTGAGTCCGTTTATGTATAAAAGACCGCAAGCCTCGTACATACGCTTTTTAGTAGTCAATACTGCTATACTGCATTTTTTGGCGAGCTCGAGGATTTCATCACTCGGCATTTTAGAGCGCACAAACACGACACAACGCATATCCATCATTTCAGCGGTTCGTATAACCTGAGTGTTCACAAGACCTGTTAAAAGGACAGCCTGGTCTTTAACGAACGCAAGAACGTCGCTCATCATATCGCTTCCGCAGGCTGAACAAACCTCCGAGTCGGAAAGCTCGGGACAAGCAACAATATCGGCATTAAGTATTTCGGCAATCCTTGATATTTTCATAATATGAACCTCTCGCAATTACTGATATTTTTTAAGAATTCCTTCGATTTCGCCAGTAGTGAGACGTCCGTAAACCTCGTCGTTTATTGTCAATACGGGCGCAAGACCGCACGCGCCTATGCAACGTGTAGCGTCAAGGCTGTATTTTCCGTCTGAGGAGGTCTCGCCGGGCGCAATTTTGAGTATTTCGGAAATCTTGTCGCATATTTCACCGGATCCCTTTACGTAGCAGGCCGTTCCAAGACAAACCGCAATAGCAACCTCGCCCTTGGGATTCAATGAGAACTGAGAATAGAATGTAGCAATGCCGTAAATTTCAGCCATGGATACACCCATCTTCAATGAAATGTGTTTTTGAACCTCAACGGGAAGATAGCCGTAGATCTCCTGCGCGCTCTGAAGCACACGCATTACGGCGCCCTTTTCACCGCTAACAGCCTCGATTGCTTTATCAAGCAACGCTTCCTGCTCAGGTGTTCCCTTGAAGGCAACAGTAGTCTTAGTCTTTTTCATAGTATATACTTACTCCTTCTAAAAATTATCTTGAAAATAATGTCGGAATTAAACAACATTAATTTACATAAACAAACATATTATACAACATTGTAATAAAAAAATCTATAGATTTTTTGAAAAAAAATATTTTTTTAACAAAGAAAAGAGAAAATTAACATTTACTTAAAAAACAATTGAAAAAAACAAAGTAAACGTTTATAATTTACACACTCTTTATTTAGTCATCTCTTCAATTTTATCTGCCGCTGAATCCATATAATCGTTTTCCATCAATTCTATGATTCCCTTGTCACACAGCTTTGCCAAAGAAGAGTCTATCGGCAATTTGGCAAGTACGTCAACGCCGTATTGCTTTGCGAGCGCATCAATATTGCTTTCACCGTATATCTTTGTTTCCTCTCCGCAGCAGGGGCACTTGAAAAAGCTATAATTTTCAACGAGTCCTATAACCTTGATATTCATAAGAGCCGCCATCTTCATCGCTTTTTCAACAATCAGCGAAACAAGATCCTGAGGGCTGCTTACAACTATTATTCCGTCGATAGGAAGCGACTGGAAAACCGTAAGCGGAACGTCTCCTGTTCCGGGAGGCATATCTACGAACATATAGTCCACTTCATTCCATACGACGTCGGTCCAGAATTGCTTGACGGTTCCCGCTATTACGGGACCTCTCCAAACGACAGGCTTTGTTTCTTCATCGACCAAAAGATTGAGAGACATTACTTCAATGCCTGTTTTCGTCTGAGGGGGGAACATGCCAAGCTCACTTCCCTCAACCGAGCCTGTCTTCAGACCAAACGCCTTTGGAATGGAAGGGCCTGTTATATCGGCGTCCAGAATTGCGGTTTTAAAGCCGCGTCTTGCCATGGTAACCGCGAGCATCGAGGTAACGAGAGATTTTCCGACTCCGCCCTTTCCGCTGACGACACCTATTACATGCTTAACGTTACTTGAGCTATTCTGAGGCTCAAGCATGGATTGCTTATCTCTTGAAGCGCAGGCGGCTGAGCAAGAGCTGCAATCGTGAGTACATTCATTTCCCATAATAAATCTCCTATATATGTTATTTTTTTATATTCCTGTAAAGCTTGCGATAGCCAAGGAAAAAAGCTGCCGAGGCTATTATCGACGCAAGTAAAATTTTGAGGTCGGAAATTACGCCAAAGAGCTTACCGAATGGCGTAAACATGACGCACAAGGTGATAAAAATCAATATCGAGAACAAATAAAACAGAAGCTTTTCCGACGTCTGAAGCTTTTCTTCAAAAATCATATAAAGACACGGCAAAAGAAGCTGTGAAAAAAAGCATACTGACGCAATAATACTAAGCTCGGATCCGTAATTGAAAAGCGAAAACAGCTTTGACACAAGCAAAACCAGTAAGGGCAACAAAGCAAAAACAGAAATCGCTTTTAATGAAAAATCTGAGTCATATTTTTTTAGAGAAATATCCTTAATTTTTTTGTTATCAATAAATACGAAAACGGATAATAAATCAAATACAAATACCAACAAAGCGGTTTTTAAGGGACTAAAAACAAGAGTATCGGTAAAAAGCCCCACAGGCATAAGAAAAGCCTTTGTAAAGCATAAAAATGCGACAAAGTTGAGCGCCTTTAATGCTCGCGCTCTTATTTTGAGAGATGAAGATATTGCAAAAGCAATTGAGTTAAGAGAGTATCCCACTTTACAGTCTGCTTCTTCGAGCACTCGGTTATAGTCTGCGCAATTATCAAGAATTAAGTCGGCTTGTTCTTCATCTTTTTTATGAATTTTTTCTTTCTGCCTTGAAATATATGCGTATTTTACATTGTTTTGCGAGAGCGTTTTTAACAAAGCATTGCGCTGATTTTCACTTGGATTAACAAAACCGTCATACTGAGAAAGCGCATTTTTTATGTCTTCAATGCCCTCGCCTATTTTCTTACAGTCAACGAATGAGCGCTTACGTAAATGCTCAGAGCCTTTTATATACATATTAAGCTCATTCACGCTTCCGTAATGTATAAAGACAGGCTCAATATCCGACCTTTCGCATGTAGAAAAGAATTCATTGCTCGCTTCGGCCTGTCCCGCGGCATAACACACGAATCCCATAAAAGTGAGTCTTTTATGAGAAAGATGCGTGTTATCAAGTGAAATATCCGACTCTGCATTTTTTGCATACGCCACTATTTTGCAGCCTATGGAATTTAAGCCTGTCGCCGCGCTCAAGACGGAATTTTTCAATCCGTCATCAAGGGAGATGGCTTTGTTACCGAGAGAAATAGCAGTACAGCACCTGATAAGCGAGTTTAATTCTCCTTTAACGGTTGCGTATCTTTGTCCTGCCACACTCTCGAACAAAAAGGTATCAAACGGGAATTCATCATCCTTAAGTCTATAGGAAATCAATTTATCGTCGGAAGCGAATTCTTTTCCAAAGCATTTTTGAAGAGATACCGAATATTTATCGGACTCCGCCCCGAAAGATGCAGAATTGACCTCTGTAGAAAACAGAGTCTTGAAAAAAGCAGAAGCGCGCACGTCTGACGCTTTGATATTTTCTCTTAAAAGAATATCGTTATTTGCATAGAAGGCTATTGGGCTCGGATTGTCCATATTGAAAAGCATATCGGTGTTCAAAACCACGCATTTGATTTGGGACAAATGATCCAAAACGGAAGCCTTTTTGATATGCACTCCCCTCTCTTCCAATTCACGAAGCGAGAAAAAGCAGAGAGAGAATTTAAAAAGCAAAGAAACAGACGAAGCTAAAACGCCGCACGCAATAATAAAATAAGAAGAAAAAATGAAAAAGACAATCTGCGCTTCTTTTTTTAAGAGTATATCGACAAATAAGGTTATAACCGCAAAAAGAGATATAAGTATTAAAGCAAAGGAGGAAACGCGAAGGGCCGTTTTATAAATATCCGATGAGGTTATAAAACTATTCTGTAAATCGGAAAACGCGTTTTTATTTGCATCGGAAGCGGATAACAGAGATGCGCAGATGCAGCTGCCACTCTCTACCTTCTCGTTTGCGTGAATTATTTTTTCCGAGTCAGAGTGGCTTTTGCTTGTTTTGAAATTCTTTTTTTCAATAACAAAGCAGTCACAAGGAACGGTATCGCCGCTTTTCAGCCTTAATACGTCCCCTGTTACCACAAATGAGGCGGGAATGGAAATTTGCTTTCCGCCTCGCAATACCGTAACGTATGAGGCAAAAAAATTCAAGTGAGAAGAAATTTTCTTTTTTGAATACTCGTCAACAACTAAAAGAAGTAAAATCTCAAGAATGCATATGACCGAGAAAAATACAGCCTTCCAAAAGGGTATGACAAAATAGGATATAAATGAAATGAGCAAAAGCACCGCAAAAGAAAACCAATCGAAGGCGTTGTCTGTCCTTTGTAGGCTTTTCGTTTGCAATGATTTTTTATAATTTAATTGCTTATATCTTTCCTTTGCAGCCTTTTGCGATAAACCCTTTGAAAAATCCGTAGCTAAAAGCTCTTCTACCTTGTCTTTAGATAGATCGTTCCAGTTTACAGCCATAAAAACCGCCTTTAATCAGTAGAAATAAAAATCTGCCCGTCTTTTGTATCAATTGAAATCGTTTTTATTGAAGATGAATAATTTTCTATTATGACCGTAGCTAATTTATCTTCAATGTTCTTTTCTATAAATCTGCGCATATTGCGAGCGCCGTATTTCTCCGAAAAGGATTTCTCGGAAATATAAGAAAGGACGTCCTTTGAATACGAGAGCGAAATTCCCTTTCTTTTTACTGCGTCACGCAATTGAGACATCATTATATCGGCTATCATTACAAAGCCGTCCAAGGTCAATTTATTGAAGGTAATAATTTCGTCAATTCTATTTATAAATTCAGGCCTTAAAAATTCAGAAAGCGCTTTTTCGGTTCTGTCTTTTGCGATTTTTAAGGAATTTTCGGCAAAGCCTGATATGGCGCTTCCCTTGTCAGATCCGGCGTTCGTGGTCATTATTATAATGCAATTCTCAAAAGAGACCTTTCTTCCTGCGGCATCTGTCAGTTTGCCTTCGTCAAGGACCTGTAAAAGTATATTCAAAACGTCGGGATGCGCCTTTTCGATTTCATCAAAAAGAATTACCGAATAGGGATTTCTACGAATTTTTTCTGTCAACTGTCCCGCCTCGTCATATCCTACGTATCCTGGAGGCGCGCCTATTATTTTTGAGACAGAATGCTTTTCCATATACTCGGACATATCCAAGCGAATCAATGCGTCCGAACGGCTGAACATATTTTCCGAGAGGACCTTTACAAGCTCGGTTTTTCCGACACCCGTAGGTCCTGCAAAAATAAACGAGGTAGGCGCCATGCGGTAAGAAACGCCCGAGCGCTTTCTCTTTATTGCAGAAACTACCGAATCTACGGCCTCGTCCTGACCGACTATTCTCTTCTTGATGTTTTCCTTTAAGGTGCTAAGCTTTTCAAATTCATTCAAATTTATTGCAGACGCAGGAACACCTGTCCAGATTTCGATTACTTCAGCCAAGTCGTTTGAAGAAAGAAAAATGCTATTACATATATTTTCAAGCTCTTCCTTGCGCTTTAAAAGGTTCAATTCCGAGACCTTTATATCAGCCAGACGCTTATATTTTTCCTCGTTTGCCGCAGAGTCCTCACTGTCGGGGGTTGCTTCCACTTCGTTTTTCTGATTCTGAAGCGCCGAAAGCTGCTTTTCCACGTCTTTTTTTTCATTGATTTCGGGAGTGGACAGGGATAAATGAGAAGCTGCTTCGTCCAACAAATCTATCGCCTTGTCGGGCAAAAATCTGTCGGTTATATAACGCTCGGAGAGAGTTACCGCGTCGGAGACAACGCTGTCGGGAATCTGAACAGAATGAAAATCCTCATAGTATTTTTTTATACCCAAAAGCATTTCAACGCTTTCGGATATGCTTGGCTCATTGACGATAATCGGCTGAAAGCGTCGTTCGAGAGCGCTGTCCTTTTCTATATATTTCCTGTATTCCTTGAGAGTTGTCGCGCCTATTACCTGTATTTCGCCACGTGACAGGGCGGGCTTTAAAATATTAGCGGCGTTCATGCTTCCCTCAGAATCTCCCGCGCCAACAATATTGTGGACCTCATCAATAACCAAAATAATGTTGCCATCGGCTTTGACTTCTGAAATCAAGCCCAGAACACGTGACTCAAACTGACCTCTGAATTGCGTACCCGCAACCAAGGCGGTAAGATCCACAAGATATATTTCGGAATTCTTCAATTTATAGGGAACGTCGCCCGAAACTATTTTTATAGCCAAAGCTTCCGCTATAGCGGTTTTACCGACGCCGGGCTCGCCTATAAGGCACGGATTGTTTTTCTGACGTCTGCACAAAATCTGAATAACTCTGTCAAGCTCGCGCTTTCTTCCGACAATATTATCCAGCTTGCCCTGTCTTGCCCTCTCGGTCAAATTGTGGCAATAGGTGCTTAAAAACTTCTTTTCAGGGGTCTTTTTTGCCTTCTTTCCTCCCTCGCTGTTTGAAGTTTTTTTAGCGCCGTCTGTCGATTGCATTTTTAGTCCCTGAAAAAGCTTGGGAATATCTATGGCAGGCGCGCCGCCGTCCTCTCCGTCCTCTGACGTGTCAGATAAAGCGTCGGGCAGGTTGTCAAAAAGATTTCTCATATCCTCCGACATTCTGTCGAAGTCGTCCTCCGAGATTCCCATTTTTTCGAGCATATCGTTAACGGGCTTTATGCCGAGCTCTCTCGCGCACTGCAAGCACAGCCCCTCGTTTATGGTCTGATTGTTTTCAAGTCTTGTTATAAAAACCACAGCTACACGCTTGTGGCATCTTGCGCACATTTGCATGGTATTTTTCTTTCTTTCCTATGAGTATTGTATATTTTTATTTAAAGAACAGTAAGATAGGGTTTATTGAAGTAAACAGTTTTAATATAACCGTATTTTCTGCCGAAAATCCGTTCAAAAAATCGGGGTTTGAGACTCTTATTGCCTCAAGCAGGGAAATCGCGAGTCCCGAAAATATCCATATGTTTATTATCGTGCATAAAAATCCGAACAAAAAGCCCAGAGCCGAATTTATTTGAGATACGCCGGGAATTTTTTTAATCACCACGTCCAAAACCACCGAAAGAATTCTAAGCACGATAAAGGTTCCTAAAAACAAAATAACGAACGCAAAAATGGTAGATAAAATATTCGCGACAAGCTCTGAGGATGAGCTTATAAATTTTTCAAGAGTATTATTCCCTGCTTCAAAGGCATTATTTGCCACCTCATCGACGTTGTATCCAACAAGCGACAAAATGTTGCGCAGCGATTCGGGTATTGCGTTTACCAGACTTTCGGCGCTTATCTCCCCCCCGTTAATGTCGGTTATATAGCGATTTACAGCCGCGCCTATTTTTTCTTTTACAGGGGTAAAAATGTATTTTCTATTGAAAAAATCGGCAAGTCTGGGCGTAAAAATATAGGAGACAATTATAGAAATTATTCCTGCGCCCATTTTTAAAACAGACTTAATGAAGCCTTTTTTTGCCCCGATAACAGAGCCTATTATTAAAATGGCGACTATAAGAAGATCCACTATCTGATTTACCATATTTTTTCTCCTTTACTCAAAATTCACAAGATAAGACGCGTCGTTTGAAACGGCTATCGCGCTTCGGCTATTATATGCGAAAACTCTTCTTATAAGACGGGAAATATCCAAAGCTTTTTCCGTCATTTCACCGTCTTCGGACAAGCTACTTATCATACCGTCCGAGAGCAGATACAAGGCATCATTTTTATATGATATATCGTTTACCCTGTTTACATTCCTATTATTATATATCAGTTTTCCGCTTATGTCAATAATGTTTACAGAACTTTTGTCAATTCTTTCCTCTGACGAAAAAATCAGGGCAATTCTGTCGTTTCCGTTATATGAAAGGTGGGTAAGCAGGTCTCTGTCATAAGAGTACGATGAATTTATACTGCCGTCCGAATTGTATACCAAGGTCACGTCATCGCAACAAAGCAGGACCTTGTTTTGCTTTGTAAAATATATCTTCAACGGAAAGGAGCCTGAAAGCTCGGCTTTGAAATTCGGCTCGATATTTGAGCTCTTATATAAGCTTGAGGTATTATATAAGGTGGTTACGGTTTTATAAACTCCGTTTTCCGCCTCCGCTGTCGCCAATGCGACGTATTTTCCGTCGGACGAAAGCGAGCAGGATATTAGATATCTCGAATTTTTAAATTCGCCTATCAGGGAGAACCTTTCATTATACAAAAGAACAGAGGTGCTGTACTCTCTTGACTTCGTGCCAATTAAAAATTTACCGCTATCCGATATATATGCGCAGCTTATGGGAAATTCGCACGCTTCCTCTTGAAAGAGCAAGCCAATCTTGCCGTAAACTGAAAACTTGTTGCCGTTTTTCTCATATACAATAAAATATTTATCCGACGTAACGACTATGGGCGAAGTAAAGCTATCACTGTATGAATATATTTTTCTACCCGACATACTGTATAGCGACACTGTCTGATTTTCAGCAATTATCAGGTCACCGTCAAGCACTTCAAAAACCGTATTGTTATCCGAGTTGTAATAGATAACGTTTTGCGATTCTTCGGAGGAGGAATAATATTCGGAATCTATATTTCTTATCAAAAGCTGAAAATTGTCATAGGTGATGCTGTCGCCAAAGAAAAAGACAGATATGAGAATGGCGCTGACAAAAGCCAAGAGAGAAACCGTTTTCGCTATTCTGAAATATTCAGACCATTTAGAAAAATACTTTTTTTGGTCCTTTATTTCTTCGTCATAAAGCTCTGTGTGAGGCAACAGATCCATATATTCTCCTCCTTTCCTTTTGTTAAATTCACTTGATAACTATATTTTCGTCTCCTAAAAGCTTTTTGAGACCGTTTATTAAATCGGGCTCTGACAAATTTACTGAAAGATTCTTATAGTTATAATACTTTTTTAAAGAGACGCTGTATATTACCACAGGCGACTCGCCTTTATGGGACTTTAACAGCTCAACTGCCTTCTCGCATAGAGGGCTTCCGACAAAATCAAGCTTCAAATATATGGTTTTGCTTGAACTTTCTCGGTCTGTCTTTGAAGAAGCGCTGTCGGGCGCGTTATAATCCGTATCCGAAATCAAAATCTTTGCATCAGATAAAATTATTTCGGCGTCCTCTTCATCCTTTTTACTTATTGTGCCGCTTATACAGACAGTCATATCCTGAAGCAAAATTCCACCGAATTTATCAAGCTCTTTAGAAAAGACAATTACGTTTATTTCTCCCGTCGAGTCCTCTAAGGTCAAGAAAGCCATATTTGTCCCGTTTTTTGTAGTCTTGTTGACACGGCGATTTATAACACCGATTAAAGTAAATTTCCTTTTTTCATAATATGAGTTTTGCTCGCCACCTTGCAAATCAAGCGCATTATGAATATCAAAAATATCGGTATGCTCAATTGAACGAATATGCTTTTGATATCCGTCTAAAATATGCCCCGAAAAGTACATTCCCGAGCTTTCTTTTTCAAGAAGTAAAAGCTCTCTTATATTAAATTCGGGAATATCGGGATAGACGAACGCCTTGTCTATATTCTGCTTGTCTTCTTCGGAAAAAGCGGAGAAAATGTCTATCTGCCCTGAAATAATCTCGTGATTTTTTGATGCTGCCTTATCTAATATTTGCTCATAGGAATGTAAAAGCTGAGAACGGTACGCGCCCAATTTATCAAAGGCGCCGCACTTTATCAAATATTCAAGCTGCCTTTTTGTTATATTGTAGGCAGTCATTCGTTGCACGAAGTTTTCAAAGGAGGTAAACTTCCCTTTTCTTCTTTCCGAAAGAATAGTTTCAAGAAAAGGTCGTCCCGCATTTTTTATTGCAAGCAAGCCGAATCTTATTCCGTCCTTATCTACCGTAAAATTAAGCTTACTCTCGTTAATATCGGGCGCAAGAACCTGAATACCGAGCTTCGCGCACTCATTTACGTATTCGTTTATTTTCGCTACGTTCCCGAAAACGGAGGTGAGCATAGCAGATAAATACTCTTTGGGATAATGCGCCTTTAAATATGCCGTTCTGTAAGATATCATAGCATATGCGGCTGCGTGGCTCTTATTGAACGCATAGTTTGCAAAGCTAAGCATTTCACTGAAAATCTTTTTTGCGATATCGGTATCGATTCCGTTCTTCTCCGCGCCCTTCACAAAGGCTTCCTCTTCTGATATCAGCTCTTGAGATTTTTTCTTAGCCATCGCGCGACGTACAGTATCTGCGCGCGCAAAGGTATAGCCCGCAAGCGTCCTGAAAATTCTCATTACCTGCTCTTGATACACAATGCATCCGTAGGTCTCGCTGAGAATGTCCTTTAAGACGGGGGTATCATATTCTATTTTTTCTTTTCCGTGCTTTCTCGCAATATACTGAGGAATAGACGCCATAGGTCCCGGTCGGTATAACGCAATAGCGGCGGTTATATCATAAATGCTTTCAGGCTTTAATTCTGTAAGCATTTGTCTCATTCCGTCCGATTCAAGCTGAAAAACACCGTCCGTTTTGCCGTCCGAAATCAGCTTATAGGTCTTATCGTCGTCAAGCGCTATGCTCTCAATATCAAAGCTCGGATTCTTTTCCTTTATTTCCTTTACAGCATCTGAAATTATCGTAAGATAACGCAGTCCGAGAAAATCAAATTTCACCAAGCCTAAGGCGGCGACTGTATCCATATCGTATTCGGTTACGGTAACGTCACCGTTTATAGCAAGCGGAACGTAATTATTGACAGGCTTTTCGGTTATAACTATGCCTGCGGCGTGCGTAGATGCGTGACGGGGCATTCCCTCCAGCTTTCTTGAAATTTCAAGTAAGTTCCGCACGTTGCTATCATTATTCAAGATATCTTCAAGCTCTTTGTTATTTTTCAAAGCGCTTTCAAAGGTCACGCCAAGCGCCTGAGGAATAAGCTTCGCCACCCTGTCCACCTCGGAATAAGGCATACCGAGCGCGCGTCCTACGTCTCTTATTGCCGCGCGCGGCGCAAGAGTTCCAAAGGTAATGATTTGAGAGACGTGGTCGCTTCCGTACTTCTCTTTTACGTATTCAATGACCTCTTCACGTCGCTCGTAACAGAAATCCGTATCAAAATCAGGCATTGAAATACGCTCGGGATTCAAAAATCTCTCAAAAAGCAAGCCGAAGGCAAAGGGGTCTATATCTGTTATACCGACGCAAAACGCAACCATACTGCCTGCGCCGGAGCCTCTGCCCGGTCCAACGGGAATTCCTTTCTGCTTGGCATAGTCAATAAAATCTCTTACTATCAGATAATATTCGTTGAAGCCCATAGAATCAATCACAGAAAGCTCGTAATTGATTCTCTCAATATAATCCTCCCGTTTGCCAAAGGAAAAATCTATTCTGCCGTTGTTTATCAGTCGGTTTAAACCGTTTATAGCGTGGTTTCTAAGCTCGTCCCGATGCGAAAGTCCGTCGCTCTCGGGGAATTTAGGCAAATGAGTTTCCCCGAATTTAAAATCGAAGCTACACATTTCGGCAATCTTCACAGTATTCTCGACAGCGTCCTTATATCTGCCGAAGAGGTTTTTCATTTCCTCGCTCGATTTATAGTAAAATTCATTCGTCTCAAAGCCGATAGGTCTGCCCTCAGACAAAAGCGTGTTCGTTTGTATGCACATAAGAACAGCCTGTACGTCTGCGTCCTTGCGTTCCAGATAATGAACGTCATTTGTCGCAACCATAGGGATATCAAGGCGCAGAGACATCTTTTCTATCTCCTTCGCCACTATCATCTCATCATCTAAGCCGTGATTTTGTATTTCTAAATAAAAGTTATCTTTTCCAAAGATTCCCTGTAAAGTTAACGCCTGTTCCTCTGCTTTTTTGAAATCGCCTGCAAGTATAGATGAGGGAATCGCGCCAGCAATACACGCGGAGAGAGCTATAAGCCCCTCGGAATGAGAGCGAAGCAATTCTAAATCTATTCTCGGACGCGAATAAAAGCCCTCGGTGTAGCCACAGGAAACAAGATATATAAGATTTTTGTACCCTGTCTCATTTTTGCAAAGCAGAACCAAATGATTTCCCGACATATCATTTTTCCCGTTCTTTGAAAAGCGAGAGGTTCTCGATACGTATACCTCGCAGCCTATAATAGGCTTTATGCCTACCTTTTTACACTCCTTGTAAAAGGAAACTGCGTCATACATTGCGCCGTGGTCTGTAATAGCTACGGCTGTATGCCCCTCCTTCAACGCCTTTTTGGGGATATCGGAAATTCTGCAAGCGCCGTCAAGAAGGCTATATTCACTATGTAAATGCAGATGCACGAAATCACTCATAAAAGATAACCTCCCTGTAGTTTTTAGCTTAATCTATGCTTTCAGCGAAAGCAATTATTTTTTTCAGTCTGTGATTTACGCCCGATTTCGAAATCGGGGGATTTAACATTGAGCCGAGCGCAGATAAGGAAATATCGTTATATTCAAGCCGTAGCTCAGCCGTAATTCTCAATTCATCGGGCAAAAGCGCGATTTTTCCGCTTTCCTTCAGTTTTGTTATCGCTTCTACCTGCTTTATACCAAGCTCTACCGAGCGCAAAATATTAGATGACTCAATATTGGCTCTGCGATTGGCATAGTTTTTATACTGATTTCTTATGCCGTAATTAATTAATTCCATTGCAGTTTGACCTTCATCAATTGCGGCAAGAAAATCGCATATCTCACTGCTGTTTTTAAAATATATTATCCTTTCATTCTTGCGCTCTGTATATTTAGGTATCATTTCAATTTGTGAGAATAAGGGCATAAACATTTTTGCCCGTTCCCCTAATGAAAACTCTAAATGAAACGCCTTGTCAGGATCAGATATTCTGCCCGACGACAAGAATATCCCTCGCAAAAACGAGGTCCTGCAGGACGGACATTTGCATTGCGACATCAGCGTTTCTTCGTTGATATCAGTGAGATATTTCACGGCAGACTCACAATAAAAGAATAATTCGTAGCCTCTTCTACCCTTTGTTCTTTTTTTGTAAACGAGTTCTCGGCTAAAGAGCTCCAAGAGCGCGCGGGATATATAGTCAGCCTCTGTATCACTGTTTGCATATATTCTTATTCCGTCATTATGCAAAAAGCCCTTTGCTGCGATAAAAGCGAAAAAAAGCGATCTTTTGCAGCAATTCTTTTTCACTAACGAATTATAAATATTTTCCTTCAATTCAGACGAAAATGAAATTTTTACCACTCCCAACCTTAAAGAAACTCAACCTCGCATTCGAGCATAACGCCACTCTTTTCATAAACTGTATTTTTTACATATTCTATGAGCGCGCAAAGGTCGGCAGAGGTTGCTTTTCCGCAATTTACAAAAAAACCTGCGTGCTTATGAGATACCATTGCGTCTCCTATTCTGTACCCCTTAAGCCCTGCCTCCTCGATAAGCTTACCCGCAAAATTATTCTCGGGGCGCTTGAAAATACTTCCCGCATTCGGGAACTCAAGCGGCTGCGAGGCTTTTCTCTTCGCCATAAGCTCTTTCATCAATTCCAAAATGCTCTCGGAATCAGCGTGTGATAAATTAAATTCTGCCGAAAGAACGGTTATAGGTTCGGCTTTGCACCTGCTGAATCTGTAGGAAAAATTCATTTCCTCATTAGAATACGTAACAATCTTCTTTTTTTCGCGGTGATAACATTTGGCAGAAATCAAAATATCAGAAATCTGTGAATTATACGCCCCGCAATTCATATATACGCCGCCGCCAACGGTAGCGGGTATTCCGTAAAGCCTTTCAAGTCCCGAAAGCGAAAGCTCTGCCGCCTTTTTCGCTAAAAGAGAGAGCGAGGCGCCGCATTCGGCTATTAAGCGTGTGTCGGAAAAAGAAAAATTATTCATCTTTTTCGTTATTATGAGGACTCCGTCAAATCCTGAATCAGCAGGAATAAGATTAGTGCCGTTTCCTATAACTCTGAAAAAGATTTTTTCGTTTAACAGAAAATCTATCAGTTCTTCAAAAGCATTAATGCCGAGAGGAAAAATTGCTGTCGAGGCGACTCCGCCTAATTTAAAGCTACAGCATTTCGACATCGGATAGCTCTCGTACCACTCGAAAGCGCCGTTATTTTTGTTATTATAATCGGAAACAAAATCAATTATCGGTCTTGTATTCATTATGCCCCCAAATATACCGTTTTTTCCTCGATTAATTCCTTTGCGACTTCCCTTTGCTTTTCGGTTATATCAATTCCACCTAAAATTCTCGCAAGCTCGGATACGCTTCCCTCTCTGTCAAGCTCGTCTATTTTTGTATATATACGTTCATTTTCCTCTTTCTTGCTTATAAGCAAGTGCTTATCCGAAAGCGAGGCTATTTGCGCCGAATGTGTAACACATATGACCTGTGCGCTCGTTGACGCATTTAAAAGACGTATTCCTATTTTTCTTGCCGTCTTTCCCGAAACTCCCGCGTCAACCTCGTCGAAAATCAAGGTATCAATCGAGTCCTTATCCGCCATAACGCTCTTTATAGCGAGCATAATTCTCGCCATTTCTCCGCCCGACGCAATTTTCGAAATCGGCATTTCAGGCTCTCCCACGTTCGTGGATACCAAAAAATCAACCTTGTCTATTCCCGACGGTGAAAAAACGTAATTATGCTCCTCCGTTTGCTTTTCGACGGAAATCTTAAAGCTTACCTTAGGCATATCTAAAAATTCAAGATTCTCTTGAATCTTGAGAGCCAATTCCTTCGCAAAGACAGCTCTCTTGCCGTGAAGGTCTTCTGCTATAAGGGTAATTTCCTTGAGAATTTTCTTCTCCTCTGATTCGAGCTTTGAAATCTCATTTTCAGAATTCTGTAGCGTGTCTAATTCTTCTTTTGCTCGATCCTTATACTTTATTATATCGGAAATGCTTCTGCCGTATTTTTTCTTAAGTTTTTCTATTGTATCCAATCTCGATTCTATTTTGTCAAGCATTGCCGTAGGGTCGTCTATATCATCTTCCTGTAGCTCGTAAACTATTTCAGAAGCGTCATCAATGACGGGCAAAACCTCTAAAAGCAGCTCGCTTGCTTTTTTTACCTCAGGCAGTACGTCCTCTATCTGAGAAAGAGCTGAAATTGTTCTTTCTATAATATAGGATGCATTTCCTTTTTCATTACCCTTAAGCGCTCTGTAGGCAAAGCCAAGCTGCTTTGAGATACGTTCAAGGTTCTTTATTTTTATCTTTTTTTCTTCGAGGCTCTGATCCTCTCCGTCCCTGAGACTCGCGCCTTCTATCTCGTTTACTTGATAATTCAGCATTTCTATCATACGGATTCTTTCGCTTTCATCCTTGCAAATAGAACGCTTTTTTGCGCGAACGTCGCACAGCTTGGAATATAGAGCCTTATACTCTGACAAAACATCTCCCAAAAGGGCGTATTTGTCTATCATATCAATACAGACCTGACCGTCACTTAAAAGCTGATTATCCTGCTGTCCGTGAATAGTTATCAGATAAGAGGAGGCTTCTCTCAAAAGAGAGAGGCTTACAGTCCTACCGTTAATTTTGGCGGTGCTTTTTCCGTCACTTGATACTGTCCTCTGAAGTAATATCTCTCTGCTTTCATCAATATCAATTCCAAGCTCGGAAAAAATCTCGAATAATTCTTCTCGAATATCGGTAAAAAGAGCGCTTACCATAGCGCGTTCTTCACCTGTGCGAATTATTTCTTTTCCGAATCTCAGGCCTCTCAATAGATTTATACTGCCTATAATTACGGACTTGCCCGCGCCTGTTTCTCCTGTCATTACGTTGAAGCCGTTTATAAAATCAATATCAGCATTTTTTACTACAGCCACGTTTTCAATATGTAAAGATGACAGCATATTTCTATCTCCTTTCGAAAATTTATATTGTTTTCATCATTTGTCTGATTTTGTCGCTCAGATCAGCGGCGGAATCGGTGTTTCTCACGACCACCAGGATAGCGTCGTCGCCCGCTACGCATCCTATAATATCCTCTATATTGAGGGAATCCACGCAGGTGGCAACAGCGCTTGCCATTCCCGGAAAGGTTTTTATAATGATAAGATTTCCCGCATAATCAACCTTGATAATAGATTCTGTAAGCGCGCTGTTAAAGCGAGGAATAACGTGCTCCTTTTTTACACGGACGGCATATTTTGAGACGCCGTTTACAGAGCTTCCCTTTATCAGCTTCAATTCACGTATATCTCTTGATACGGTTGCCTGCGTAACGTTAAAGCCGCTATCCTTGAGATATTTGATTAAATCGTCCTGTGTCTCTATCTCGTACTGCTCTATCAATTCCAGAATTCTTTTTTGTCTTTCGTTTTTCATTGTACGTCCCTTTCGGTTATATATCCATTTTTTCGTGAAGCACGCCCAAAATTCCTGTGTTTTCTAAAGAAACCAGCTTTAAAGGACGCGCAGATTTAGTAACGGTAACCTTGTCTCTATACGTCAACGTATACGTATCAATTCCATCGATATTTACGTATAAAACTTCATCATTTTCCGAGATATGCTTTACCGAAACGTTCAAACTCGGTGAAAATAGTATAGATCGGTTAAAAAAGGAATGTGGGCATATCGGCGTTGCGCATATTGCTTCAAGAGAATTGTCAATAGCAGGTCCGCCGGCAGAAAGTGAATATGCGGTAGAGCCCGTAGGCGTTGAAAGGATAACTCCGTCTGCTCTATAGGAAAATGAGTTGCCCAGACTGTCATCTAATTCAAAATCCGAAATACCAAGCGCCTTGCCGTTTGAAACAACAACGTCATTTACTGCCTTACGCTTTTTAAGTTCTCTTACGCCGTTTTTAGAAATATACACGTCAAGAGTCATTCGCTCTGAAATGTTAAATTCGCCACTAAAAAGCTTACTTAACTTTCCGAGAGAGTCTGCGGGAATTTCAGACAGATAACCAAGTCTTCCCATATTTATTCCCAATATAGGTATATCTCTTTCAATTGCAATCTCTGATGCGTCAAGTATTGAGCCGTCTCCGCCTATAACGATAATACAGTCAAGCTCATTTTTCTTATCAAAGACATCAATACAGGACAATTTTTGATGCTTAATAGCGCCGCAGACAGACCCCTCTGCATAAACGCTCGCCCCGTTTTCAAGTAAAACAGCGATTACGTCTGAGGTGACCTTGTAATGCTTATCCTTTTTTACGTTGGGCATAATCAGAAAATTTTTCATAACAAATCTCTTTCAATTCTTTTTAAAATAAGCAAGATATTCAATATTCCCGTCCCCGCCTTCAATGGGAGACTTCATAATTCCCATCAGCTCAAAATTCAGTTCATGTGCAAAATCACATACCTTTTTTATTGCCGCTTGCCTTGCATTTTCATCTTTAACGACACCTTTTTTTCCGACACAATCCCGTCCGACCTCAAACTGAGGCTTTATAAGGCTCACAAGTTCTCCCTCTTTTTCCAAAAGCGAGGCTATCTGAGGCAAAATAAGGGTCTGAGATATAAAGGAAACGTCAATTACAACCAAATCAATTTTATCGGCGAAGTCCTCTTTTTTCATAAATCTCGCATTGTAATTCTCTATTGAAACGACTCGCTCATCAAGTAAAAGCTTAGGGCTTAACTGCGCCGTCCCCGAATCCACGGCATACACCTTTCGGGCATTATAGGCAAGCAGGCAATCGGTAAAGCCGCCCGTAGAAGCGCCGACGTCAAGCGAGACCTTGCCTTTACAGTCAAGGTGAAAGTGAGTTATCGCGCCTTCGAGCTTATACCCGCCTCTGCTTACGTATTTATTCTGCGCCTCGTCTATAGTGATTTTCGTAGGTTCGAAATCATCGGGGATTTCATAGGAGGGCTTTCGTACTATTTTTCCGTCTAAAGAAACCGCGCCGTTCTGAATAAGCTCTTTTGCTCGGCTTCTGCTGACGACGATTTCCTTTTCGAACATATATGCATCTAATCTCATAGCAGCTTTACATTACTTTTTACGGTTAAGCAAGAATAGCGCCAAGGCTGAGAGCGATTCGCTTTTGGGAATATTCTCCAAAGAAGAAATCGCTTCCTCTGTCAAGCGCTTCGCTTTTTCTTCTGCCTCTTCCTTTGAAATAAAGGAAAGACAGGTGGTTTTATCGTTTTTCTCATCGCTTCCGACAGGCTTTCCGAGCGCCTTTTCGTCACCGTACCTATCTAACAGGTCATCGACAATCTGAAAAACAATTCCAATATTTCGGGCATATTTTTCGGCAGAAAGCAAAATCTTCTCATCGGTTATATTTGCGGACAGACATCCGAGCTTAGCTGCTGTTACTATCAATGCTCCCGTTTTAAGAGAATACATTTTATTAAGACGCTCGAAATCGTTCTTTAAAAGCGCGGGAGACATATCCATGACCTGACCGCCTATCATTCCTTTTATGCCCGCATTGTAGGAGAGCAATTTTATAGCTTCTATCAAGATATCAGGCGACAATTCAGCCGAAGAAAGCACAGAAAAGGCTTGTGTAAGCAGTGCGTCTCCTGCCAAAAGCGCAGTCGCCTCACCAAAAGCCTTATGATTGGAAGGCTTCCCTCTTCTGTAATCGTCATTATCCATACACGGCAGATCGTCGTGAATAAGAGAATACGTGTGTACCATTTCAAGCGCGGCGGCAAAATCGAGCGCCACTCTCTCGTCTCCGCCAAGCGCGCGTGAAAACTGCAGAATTATAAAAGGACGAATTCTTTTACCGCCGTTTAGGAGGCTGTAGTTTGCAGAATCAAAAATGTTTTTCAGGTCAGGGTCTTCACAAACCAGACATGAAGCTAAATGTTTGTCTACTTTTTTTGCCGTAATTTTAATTTCGTTTTCTATATTTATCAATTGTTCAGTCATCCTTTTCGGAATAAAATTCTTTTTCCGTGATTTCGCCATTTTCATCGGTGAGCAGTATTTTTATTTTCTGCTCTGCCGAATTTAATTTCTCATTACAAGCGTTAACCAATTTAATTCCTTTTTCAAATGCCTTCAAGGATTCATCGAGCGTCAATTTTCCGTCCTCAAGAGAACGCACGGTCTCCTCAAGTTCTGCCATTGCTTTTTCAAAAGAAAACTCTTTAGTTGCCATTTTTACATTCCTTCATCATAAATTATTTTTTTGTCTATCGCTTTGGCTAAAACACTGCCATCTCTGATTCTGAACTCAAGCTCATCTCCGACACAGACGTCGGACACCGACTGCAAAGGGGCGTCTTTAGTCAGATTATATCCTATAGAATACCCTCTTGAAAGCGTCGAAAGCGGGCTCATAGCGTCCAATTTTCCCGCAAGCGTGGCAAGCTTTTGACTTGACTCACCTATTTTCGATGAAATGAGACGACAAAGCTTATCGTTTAAAAAGGTTGTAAGCATTTTCTTATCCTGCAAATAGAATTCGGAATCGGAAAATATTCTTCTGTTTTTTAACAGCTCCAGCCTTTGCCTTTCTCCGTTGATTTTTCGGGTTAAAACCGTACGCATATAGGAAAGAGAGCTGTTTATTTCGCGCTTAAAATCAATTATATCGGGAACTGCAAGCTCTGCGGCAGCCGAAGGAGTGGGCGCTCTCATATCCGAGACAAAGTCACATATTGTAAAGTCGGTTTCGTGTCCTACAGCGGAAATAACCGGGATTTCCGATTCTGAAATCGCATACGCCAGAGCCTCGTCATTAAAAGCCCACAAGTCCTCCATTGAACCTCCTCCGCGACCTATAATAATAACGTCGGCAGAGTGAGTTTCGTTAAAATACTTTATTCCGCTAATCAATTGAAGAGGCGCTTCGCTTCCCTGCACAAGAGAGGGATAAAGCAGCACCTTTGCGAACGGAAAGCGTCTTGACAAAATGTTTATTATATCACGCACGGCTGCGCCTGTAGGAGACGTGATAACTCCAATGGACGTAGGAATTTCGGGTATGGGCTTCTTTCTGTCCTCATCAAATAGATGAGCTTTGGCAAGCTTCTGCTTTAACTGCTCAAACGCGAGGTAAAGCGAGCCTATTCCTTCAGGCTCCATAGAGGTTACGTATATCTGATACTGACCGTCTCTGACGAAAAGCGAGACGCTTCCCCTTAAGACGACCTTCATTCCGTTTTCGGGCATAAATTTAATTCTTGAAGCCGCGCTTTTGAACATAACCGCGCGTATAAGAGAATTCTCATCCTTAACTGAGAAATAAAAATGCCCCGATCTGTGATTTGTAAAATTAGAAATCTCGCCTTTTAAGCAAACGTTGGATAAGAAAGCGTTTCCGTCCAAGAGAGTCTTTATATATTCGTTTAACTGCGTGACAGATATACAATATTCCTGTCGGCTCTCGGAATTTGTAAGCATTCCGCTTTCCTCCTTATTTTCCGAATAAATATGCATTTTTGGCAAGCAACGCAATTCCCACCGCATTGTCCGAAGAAAGCCTCGGCTCAGCGAAAAAAGACTTGATCTGAGAAGAAATTTTATCCTTGATAATCTGATTGCTCATTACGCCGCCAACGTACAAGACAGGCATATCACCATAGTTTAAAATATAATTCTGTGATACCTTCAATATTGCCTCGCCCAGATACTCAAATACGTACGCCGCCGTATATTCCTTGTCGCATGTATCCGTATAAACCTTTTTAGCCAGATTTTCAACGCCCGAAAGGTTTATATAGCAATCATCTGTAGTAATTTTGGGAATTTTGACCTTTTTATCGCATTTTAAAGCCATTTTTTCAAGCTCTGCGCCACAGGGAAACTGCAGTCCGAGCATGACTCCGACACGGTCAATGAGCTGACCCGCGTTTATGTCTTTAGTTCCACCAACAATCTCCGTAGAAAAATCCCCGTCCGAAAACTCGGTAAGCAAAAGCTCGGTAGTCCCCCCCGAAAGATGAAAGCTACCGAATTTTTTATTCAGCAATTCTTCCGAATGTGAGGAATATACAGCCGCCATTATATGACCGCTCTGATGTGAAAACTCAAAGAGGGGCGCGCCGCACACGGACGAAAGAGATTCGGCTACAGCCACGCCTGTCAAAAAGCAGGGCATATATGAGCGTGGCAATCTTCGCGGCTTTGAAGAAACGCCTATTGCGCAAACCTCCTTGCCCGACAAAGCGTCCTTTGCCTCCTCCATAACCGAGGGAAGATTTTTTATATGAGCGAAAACCGCATCCGATTGACGAAGACCGCATTCCCCACTTTTAACGGGCAAAAGCCTCTTTATGTTAAAAAGCAGTTCTCCGCTTTCCTCATCAAGCGCCGCAAATGATGTTGTATAGTTGCTTGTATCAATTCCTAATATAACTTTATTTCTGCTCATCTATTTGCTTTCCGCTTGATTCTCTTGCGATAGAATTAAGTATTCCGTTAACAAAAGGTCTTGCTTTGTCATCATCATAAGCTTTACAAAGCTCTATTGCTTCATTTATAGCTATTTTAAGTGGAAGGTCGGTGTATAGCATTTCAAAGACTGCCACCTGCATAATTGAAAGCGAGGTGTTTGAAATTCGCTTGATATTCCATCCGTGAGAATGCTTTTCTATCAAAAGGGTGATTTCATCCTTATGGTCAGACACACCGTTCACTATCTCGCGCACGTAGGAGTCTTCCTTTTCGTCACGGATTTCAATAGCCGTGTCATAAAGCTCGTCAATATTTCTTTCGGGATCGAATTTTTGTTCAAATAATAGAGAAAATGCGAGTTCTCTTGCTTTACGTCTTGTCATTTTTTTGGTATAACCGCATTTGTCGCGGCTTTTTCCTTTACTTAATTATATAAAAATGTATACATAAATAATTATACATAAATTTAACTGAAAAGTCAACTTATAATCGCATATTATTTTTTTACATTGCATATTTTTTATTTTCAAAAAGAAAACTATTTACAAGATTTTGTGAGGATAATTATGAAAAGGCAAAAAATTATTGTAGTTATTTTGCTTTCTCTCTTTTTTTCGCTCGTTACACCTGACACGTCATACGCAAAAGAGGAAGGTAAATATATAAAATGGATCGATTTCAAGATAACGGCAAACGCATTGAAGGACGCGTCGGAAATTGACATTTCAACAAAAAACACAGAGCTTCATTTAGATTGGATTTCTATTTTGTCATACTTCGGGCAGAAATACGGCGGCGATTTTTCAAAATACTCTAAGAAGGATTTAAACGAGCTATGTGAAAAAGCAAAAAATAAGCCTATCGAAGAGCTGTGCGCTAACAAAAAGCTGTATGAGTATTATAAAAAGGCATACGGCGCCGTGCTTGGCGGAATGCTTGGAGAATATTACACGGAAAATGAAAATGGGGAGAGGTCAGACAAGGCCGAATACGGAATAAAGGCGTTTTCTCCTATCGCTCGTGGATATTCCTACAATCATTATGACGATTTCGGCGCCTCTCGCAGCTACGGGTACAAAAGGCATCATTTAGGCCATGACATTATGGGGAGTATAGGCACGCCTGTTATAGCGGTTGAAAGCGGATACGTTGAAGCGTTAGGCTAGAATCAGTACGGCGGCTGGAGAATAGGAATACGAAGCTTCGACGGACAAAGATATTACTACTACGCGCATTTAAGAAAGGACAACCCCTATAACGATTTATACGAAGGTAAATACGTCAGCGCGGGCGAGGTGATAGGCTTTTTGGGAATGACGGGATACAGCTCAAAGGAAAACGTAAATAATATAAACGTTCCTCACCTGCATTACGGCTTGCAGATTATATTTGACAAGTCACAAAAGGACGGCGCAAATCAAATATGGATAGATATGTACGAAATAACAAAGTTTTTATCCTCTCACACCTCTCTTTGCCAAAAAAGCGAAAACACAAAAATTTATACCGTCAAAAAGAAAATTATAGATTCAGACTTTCCCGATTAACAAAAAGAACTTGCAAATTTACAAAAAATGTGTTATCATATAAAAAACTAAAAAAAGGATTTTTATATATGAAAACCAACACGTCTTTTTTTAAAAATGCATTTAAGCTCATCTTATCTTCCCTTGCGCTCGGAGAGCTTATTACCATTTTATTCTTTTTGTTAGCAAAGGCTGATTTTGCCTTTAATATGATAGCAGAGCCCGGCATAACCTTTTCCCGATTTATGACCATTTTACTGTTTTCATTCATCATCAACGTGTCAGGGCTTGTTTTTAAGGCGCCGAGATTAAACTACGCTTTGAAAGTAATTATTCACAGTATAATTATATGTGTTTCCTTTGTTTTTGCGCTGAAGTTTATGAACGGCGGCGCCTCTTTGGATTCTGCCGCAATTTTTGTCCTCGCTTTTATGCTTTTTGTTGTTTATTTTTTGGTGTTTGCCTTATATGCGCTGGTAAAAAAACTGATAAAGAAAAAAAACCCGCCCGAAAAGACAACCTACACAAAGCAATTCTGATTATGGCAGAACAAAAGGTTGCCCCCTCATTCAAAGCGCGCATCAAAACGGAAAATTAAACGGCAAATTAAATTTAAAAAAGCCTTGACTTTTCTTCTAATTTATGCTATCATCATATACTGTAATGCGGGTGTGGTGGAATGGCAGACACGCTGGTCTTAGGAACCAGTTCGTAAGAGTGTGGGTTCAAGTCCCACTACCCGCACCAACAAAAATCGCACTTTTGTCTACCGACAAAGGTGCGTTTTTTGAACTAAGTGTTCCGCTTGCGCGGAACGTGAAGTATGCTTCGCAAGTGAAGCGCACTTCGTGCGTGAAGTGTGCCTTCGGCACGATATGCGGAACACTTAACTTCACTGCTCCGAAGGAGCAACTTCACTATGCCGCAGAGCATAACTTCACTGCGGCTTGCCGCAACTTCACTATTGAA
>JAZQGJ010000031.1:0-23197 GCA_045539995.1 Eubacteriales bacterium | reverse complement strand
GTTGAGTTGCCAATTTGTCTTCCTAAGACCGCTTGGCCTCCGACTTGTGCGGAGAATGCGAACCTAATCCTTTTCGCTTTGCGAAAAGGAACAAGGTTAGAATCCGCAGTACCGAAGCCAAAAGAAAGAAAAACAGACCATCGGATGATGGTCTGCTTGGCACTAGGGTACTCGCCTTTGGCGAGGATTCTCGCGCTTGACGCTTACGAGCGAGCTCGACGCGCTCTGCGCGGAGAATGCGAACCTAATCCTTTTCGCAAAGCGAAAAGGAACAAGGTTAGAATCCGCAGTACCGAAGCCAAAAGAAAGAAAAACAGACCATCGGATGATGGTCTGTTTTTCTTTGGCTGCGGCACTAGGATTCGAACCTAGGTAATGCCAGAGTCAGAGTCTGGTGCCTTACCGCTTGGCGATGCCGCAATATCCCCCGCTATTGCAAGGGCATACCTGAATGGTACTCGTACATTATACCACAAATTTAGCGTTTGTCAAGTGGTTTTTTACTAAAAATTTGATTTTTTTCGTTTTTATTCTCAAAATCATTCTTTTTCAGTCTGAAGTAAAGCCTGAAAAACGCCTTTGCGTTAAAGGGGAAAAGCGGGTAGAGATAGCTTCGCTCGCCATTTACTGTTTCATTCGTTATAAGCAGAATGGGAACCAATAGAATTCCCGCTATATATCCCCAAAGCCCTAAAAGCGAGGTCGCAATCAGAATAATTATTCTCAAGAATTTAAAAGCATAGCCGAGCTCGTAATTCTGCTGTGAAAAGCTCGCTATTGCGACTATTGCCGAATAGAAAATCACGTCTCCGCACAGCCAGCCTATCTGTACGGCAAAGTCTCCGAGTATAAGACCTCCTATGACACTTAAGGAGTTGGAGAGCATATTCGGAGTATTCATTGAGGCGAGCTTCAGCCCGTCTATCGCAAGCTCACAGAGCAGAAGCTGTAAAAGTATAGGCATTCCTCCGGGCGACTGTGGCAGTATAAAATTAAGCTGAGGCGGGAGAATATCCTGATTTTGCAAAAGCAAAAGCCAGGTAGGCGTTAATATAAGCGACAAAATAAATACTGCGTGACGAATGACTCGCAGATAGCAGCCTGTCAGGGGAGGGAAATAATAGTCGTTTGTTTCCTGCCAGAAGTCGAAAATAGAAGTGGGAAGCACCATCACCTGAGGAGAGGTGTCGCAGATTATAATAACCTTTCCTTCCATTATTTCCGACGCGGCGGCGTCGGGGCGTTCAAGCGTCCGTATTTTAGGGAAAGGGTTATACCACCTTCTCCTTATAAGGCTTTCTGCCAAACCCATATATCCGAGAGTCATAGCGCGAGGGGCTATCTCGTCTATTCTTTTCGAGAGCTTTTCCACGTATTTCTTATCAGCAAGACCATCCATATAACAAATTACTACGTCGGTTTTTGACGAGCCACCAACGTTTTTATAGAGCATAGTAAGTCTCGTGTCTCTGACACGTCTGCGAAGGAGCGCCGTGTTGAATATCAAGGTCTCCACAAAGCCGTCCTTCGCGCCCTGCATAACTCGGTCATTGTCGGGCTCTTCGGTGCTTCTCGCAGGATAGGTCCTCGCGTCTATTATTATGGCTTCGTTTTCAAAGGTGCTTCCGAGCATTACAACAGAGCCCGAAAGCACAGCAAGCGTAAGCGAGTCGATATTTGAGCTTATATCAACCTCTACGTAAGGCACGTGAGAGGAGGCAAAGCGTCTCGCGGAATTTTCTCCGGGGCACATATCCTTCAAGGTCAGAAAATACTGCATTATCTTCTGCATTACCCCGTCCTTTACAAATCCGTCTATATAATAAAACGTAGCCTCGTCCTTGCCTATCGTAAGATGTCTGCTTATGAGGTCAAAGCTTTCGTTCACACGAAGCAATCTGTCGAGAGTCCTGACGTTTTCCTTGTATTCTTTTAATAAATTATTCATAAAAAATCCTCTTTCTTTACGGATAAAAGTGTAACCGAAAGAGAGAGGATTATGCGTATTTTCGCTTTATATTTCTTTTTCTATTATTATTTGCCGTTTTTAAAAAACTGATATAGATAGCAGGGAATCATTCCGTTATAGAGCTTCCTTACCTTGTCGGCGCGCTTTCCGTAAAGCCGTTCAAATTTATCGTCTGAGGTAATTACGTAGACCTGCCACGGAGAGAGACTGCGAAATTTTACGCCCAGCTCTCGATACAGCCTTTCAGCCTCTTCCTTGGTTTGAAGACGTTCGCCGTACGGCGGATTTGTAACGATAGTTCCTCGCCTTCCGTCCGAGCTTATCTTTCTCGCGTCTTTTTGAAAGCATTTTACGTATTCCGACACTCCTGCGCGTACAGCGTTGCTTTTTGCAAGAGCGACGCATTTTTCGTCTATATCCGAAGCATACGCCTCAAACGCGGTATGAAGCTCGGTGTCAAAGGCTTCCTCTCTCGCTTTTTTCCACATCTCGCGAGGAATAAGAGGGAATTGCTCTGCGGCAAAGTGACGGCTTCTTCCGGGGGCTATATTGTTTATAAGCATAGCGCCCTCAATGGCTATAGTACCCGAGCCGCAAAGAGGATCCCAGAAAAGAACGTTTTCACGTGGGCGCGAGGTAGCCGCTATAGCGGCGGCTAACGTTTCTCTTATGGGGGCCGCATTGGCTTCGGTCCGGTAACCGCGCTTGTGAAGCGGCACACCCGACGTGTCTATCATAAGTGAAGCGGAATTTTTGAGAATAAAAAATTCTATCTGATATTTTGCGCCGCTTTCCTCAAACCACTTTATCCCGTATGCGTCGGAGAGCCTTGCGACAACGGCGCGCTTGACTATTTTCTGGCAGTCGGGGATAGAAAACAGCGCGCTTCCTATCGAATGTCCCTTTACGGGGAATGCGTCGTTTTTTCCTATCCAGATTTCCCAAGGAAGCGCCTTTGTGCCCTCGAAAAGCGCGTCAAACGTTTCTGCCATAAATTCACCTAATTTAATGTATACTCTCTCGGCGTATCGCAAGAAAACGTTTGAAATAGCTACTGCTTCAAAATCACCCCAGAAGCTGACTCTGCCGTCTATCGTCTTTATTCTTTCATATCCCAGACTGTCAATTTCCTCGCCGAGCAGATGCTCTAAGCCGAAAAGGCAGGTGGCAACCAGTTCAAATTTCATATAAGTCTCTTTTCATTTTTTCTTTATGCGTAATATTTTATCATACCTATTCATTTTTGTCAACAAATTAAAAGTATACGTAATATTATTGTTGACATATTAAAAAAATAAGTGTATAATAAAGAAAAAAAGAATTCCGAAAATGAAAGGAATTGAAAATGAGTAACGAAAACAAGACCATAACCTTTGCAAAGCCGTCGGATCAGGATATTGAGATACATCGCGTTTTAGGCGCTGTTTATCAGGCTTTGAGAGAAAAGGGATATAACCCTATAAATCAGCTTGTCGGATACATTATCTCCGAGGATCCGACCTATATAACTAATCATAACGGCGCGCGCAGTCTTATCCGTAAGATAGACAGGGACGAGCTGCTTGCCTTGCTTTTGAAAAGTTATTTAAACTCAAACTTTTGAGAATACTTGATTTACGCACGAAAAAGGCCACTACCGTTTTTGATAAAACGGCAGTGGCGCTTGGATTTTTTGACGGAGTTCATATAGGACACCGTTCGCTTTTGCTCACTACGGCGAAGGAATCAGAGAAAAGAAATATCTCTTCGCTTGTGCTTACCTTTTCGGAGAGGGGGAGCGCGAATATGAAGCAGGGCGCTCGCCATCTCTGCACCGAAGAAGAGAGACTTGAGCATTTTGCAGAGCTTGGTATGGATTACGCGCTTCTTCTTGATTTTGAAAGCGTAAAAAATATGAGTCCGCAGGAATTCGTTTCAGAGATTCTGATAGGAGTCTGCCACGTCGAGCTGGCTGTTTGCGGATATAATTTCCGATTCGGTAAGGGCGCGTCGGGCGACACGGATACGCTTGTCGCTCTTATGGACCAGAACGGCGAGGAATGCATTGTCTGTCCCCCTTATACCTATGGCGGAGAGCCTGTAAGCTCTACGAGAATAAGAAAATGCGTGTCAGACGGAGATGTGGCGAGCGCTATGCATCTTTTGGGCAGACCGTTTTCAATATCGGCGCCGATTTGTCACGGGAAAGGGCTTGGACACGGTATCGGTATTCCCACCGCTAATCAGAGAATTTCGGATAACACAGTCGATATAAGAAACGGCGTCTACGCCACCCGTATTTTCATCGACGGAAAATATTATTATTCGTTAACTAACGTAGGTGTGCGTCCGACGGTTGATACAGACGGAAGCAAGAACTGCGAAACGCATATATTAAATTATAATGAGGACCTGTACGGCAAGAGCGTAAAGGTGGAATTTTTATCGTTTATACGTGACGAAATGCGCTTTTCGTCATTAGAGGAATTGAAAAATCAGATATATAAGGATATCGATGAGGTAAAGAAATGGCAGAAAGATGGACAAAGCTGACGGCAAAATCGAAAAAGGACAAATTTGACGACCTGTGCGCCTTAATGTGTATGCTCGACTGCAATCTTATGATAGAGGATTACAGCGACGTTACCTTAAACGGAATGTATGGGGACTTGATAGATGAATCTATTTTGAATATGGATAAGGATTACGCGAAGGTCTCTATTTTTATTTCGGAGGAAAATTCTCCCGCCGAATATACCGCGTTTCTCAAAGAGAGGCTTCGCTTTCTCGATATAGACGCTGAAATAACGCTTGAGGGCGTTTGCGACGAGGATTGGGCAGAAAGCTGGAAAAAGTATTATAAGCCGATAAAGCTCGGAAAAATTACGATAGTGCCCGCATGGGAGGACTACGAAGCGTCGGAGGGCGAGATAATTCTGCGAATGGATCCCGGCATGGCGTTCGGTACGGGAACGCACGAAACGACGCGTCTCGTTATAGAGCTTATGCAGGATAGGATAAGCGGAAACGAGAGGGTTCTCGATATGGGCTGCGGAAGCGGAATACTCGCTATCTGCGCTTCAAAATTAGGCGCTAAAAGCTGTAACGCCTACGACCTTGACCCCGACGCCGTAAGAGTGGCGAGGGAAAACGTCGAAGCCGACGGGGCGAAAAATATCGTTTGCGGTACGTCGGACCTCTTTGAGTCGGTTGACCTTTCAAACGGAAAATACGATCTCATTTTGGCTAACATAGTTTCAGATATAATTCTCAGAATGTTGCCCGAAATGGATAAATATCTTGCAGAAAACGGAAAGATTATTCTTTCGGGAATAATCGAGCCGAGAGCTGAGGAAATTTACGCCTCGCTTAAAGAAAACGGATACAGAGCTATTGAACAGAAAAAGGAAAACGATTGGCTCGCTATCATAGCAGAGCGCGCCGAGTAAAAGAGAGGACGCTATGCCGAGATTTTTTGTTGACGCACAAAGCATAGAAGGTGAATATATAACCATAAAGGGAGATGATGCGCATCACATCTCCTTTTCCTTGCGTATGGCGGCAGGTGAGGAAATAACCGTATGCGACGGAAAGGGAAATGAATACGCATGCGAGCTTTTCCGTCTTGACGGAGAGACCGTAAGCGCGAAAATCAAGGAAAAACGCAAGGGAGAGGGCGAGTCTCCCGTTGAAATTCATCTGTATCAGGCTTTCCCCAAGGGCGACAAATTAGAGCTTATTATTCAAAAGGCAGTCGAGCTTGGAGTCAAAAGCATTACCCCCTTTGAAAGTGAGCGCTGTGTAAAGCGCCCTAAGGCCGACAAAATAGATAAACAGCTTTTGCGAATGAATAAGATAGCCTTCGAGGCGGCGAAGCAGTGCGGACGCGCTTGCCTTCCCGAAGTCAAAGCGCCTCTATCCTTTTCTGAAATGCTTAAAAAGGCTTCGGAATGCGAGCTTGCCGTTTTCTGCTATGAGGACTGCCGCACGCAGTCGCTGCGAGAGCTTCTTACCAAAAAGGGAGAGGGCGTTCGCTCATTGGCAGTAGTGATAGGCAGCGAGGGGGGCTTTTCTCTCTCGGAAGCAAATAGCGCCGAGGAAGCCGGAATGATACCCGTTTCACTTGGAAAAAGAATACTCAGATGCGAAACCGCCCCCATTTTCGCGCTTTCTTCGATTGCATTCTTCTATGAATTGTGAGCTTTAAGGTAAAATTGTATAAAAAAAGAGTGTGAATTTTGTAAAATTTTATATTTATTCATATTTTTTCTGTTGACATTTGACAAAAAATATATTACAATATCGTACAGTATAACTAAAACGCACAGAAGGTGAAAATTTACTTTTCGCGTTTTAGGAAAGCTATAAATCAAAAAATTCCATTATGTTCTTATAAAACGAAAGGAAATGTGAATTTATGTCAAATCGTATTTTTCAGAGTGTTATGCAACGCACAAGAGAAACTGTAGGACGTACGGTAGGTGTAATTGACGAGCACGGAATAGTTGTTGCGTGCAGTGACCATTCACAGATAGGAGAGTCCAGAGACGGCGCGAGAGAAGAGCTTGCCTATTCGGGTTCTTTTGCTGTAATAGGCGGATATACATACCGTTACGTAGGAGAAAACGCGTCAGATGACGAATTCGCGGTTTTTGTCGAGGGCTCTGATGATCGCGCTGAAATGTCGTGCGGCATTTTAGCGGTTACTCTTGGTGGAATAAAGAATCTTTATTATGAGAAGCACGACAAGGCGTCCTTTATAAAGAATATTATGCTCGACAACATTCTTCCGAGCGATATTTACGTTAAGAGCAAGGAGCTTCATTTTGATATTGATGGAAAGAGAATAGTCCTGATTGTCAAATTCGGCGCAAAGACCGATATGCTTCCTTACGATATTTTGCAGGGAATGTTTCCCGACAAGGCTCACGATTACGTAATCAGCGTGAGTGAGCAGGACATCGTTCTCGTTAAAGAGGTCGGTGAAAATTATGAGCTTTCCGAGGCGGAGGAGCTGGCTGAATCTATCATTCAGACTCTCAACACCGAATTTTACGCAAAGGCGTCTGTCGGCGTCAGTACGCTTTCCGAGTCTTTAAAGGACCTTGGCAGAGCGTATAAGGAAGCGAGAATAGCTCTTGAGGTCGGAAAGGTGTTTGACACCGAGAAGGACGTCATTTGCTATGATAATTTGGGTATCGGACGTCTCATTTATCAGCTTCCCACCACTCTTTGCGACATATTTTTGCAGGAGGTCTTTAAAAGAGGCTCTCTCGAATCTCTTGACAGAGAGACCTTGACAACCGTGCAGACCTTCTTTGAAAATAATCTTAACGTTTCGGAAGCGTCAAGAAAGCTGTTCGTGCATAGAAATACGCTCGTTTACAGACTTGAAAAAATCCGTAAAATTACAGGACTCGACCTGCGTGAATTTGATCAGGCAGTTACGTTTAAGGTAGCTCTTATGGTAAAGAGATATCTGACTAACCGTCCCACAAAATTCTGATAAGCTTTTATTATACGACATTTTATGCGTCTTTTTGTGTTATAATATTTTTATTCCTACAGGGAATAAAACGGAGAAAATTTTTAATGAACAGAAAAATAAAATATAGATTCTTTAGCGTGTCGCTTCTTCTATTGCTTCTCGTTCTTGCTTCGCTTTCACTTTATTCCTGTGACGGCGCGCCGAATGAGGTAACAGACACAACTGTGACAGAGAGCCCGCTTGTGACCGACTCGCCGCTCGATTATACCTTTGACACCGAAGAGATGAACAGATTCCTTTCACTCGTGGAATACGATAAGCTCTTGCAGGTAGAGGAGATTTTTGAGCTTCTTTACGTAGGTGAATATAAGCCGTACAGCGAAATCGGCACAGAGGTAATAAAAGCAATTGCAGAGACGATTGAGCTTGAGAAGATTACCACAGTCGATGAGGCAACTACTGCGTTTATTGACGCGTATCTTCACGTAATGGGAGATAAATACGCTTATTATTACGACGCTGAGGCATATAAGGACTATCAACAGGACGTGGAGGGCGAGTATGCCGGTATAGGCGTCAGCGTTACAATGACAGAGGACAGATATATAGAGGTCCTCAACGTGTTTTCCGAAAGCCCTGCCGACAAGGTAGGCATACTTCCCGGCGACATTCTCGTTGAGGTTAACGGAGAGGATATCGTAGAGCTTGGATATTATAAGACCATTGATATGGTAAGAGGCGAGATAGGCACAAGCGTAAATCTCACGGTAGACCGAGACGGAGAAAGACTTTCCTTTGACGTCGTAAGAGACAAGGTTACCGAAGTAACCGTAGAATATGAGATGAAGGACGATGGCGTAGGCTATATAAGAATTACGTCGTTTGACAGTAAGACCTATTCGCAGTTTGTAGAAGCGTACACCCAGCTTGAAGAGCAGGGCGCAAAGGGGCTCATTTTTGACGTGAGAAACAATCCCGGCGGAACGCTTGACTCGGTTGTCGCTATACTCGAATATATTCTTCCGAACGGTCCTATCGTTCATATGGAATATAAAAATCCTGCGAACAATTATACAATTTCCTCAGTTAAGGATTGCAGTCCGCTTTTCAATTTTTATAACAGATATTATAAGAATCACGAAATAAAGCTGCCTATGGTAGTGCTTACAAACGAAAATACGGCGAGCGCGGGCGAGCTTTTTACGTCGTCGCTTAACGATTATGATGCGGCAACCGTCGTAGGTGTAAGGACCTACGGAAAGGGAGTAGGACAGAGAGGCTTCTCCTTGACCGATGAAAACGGCGAGCCTGACGGCTCCGTTGTTACTATAACCTATTTCTATTACGCGCCTCCCTATAGTGAAAACTATGACGGCGTCGGAATTGAGCCCGATATTTTGGCCGAGCTTCCACTTGACGCGCAAAACAAAAATATCTATAAGCTGACCGAGGAACAGGACACACAGTTAAAAGCTGGTGTTGAAGAGCTTCTTCGTATGATGCGCGTAATGAACGCAGTAGGTAATTAAAATCATTATAATAAATATATCACCTTATAAAAGGAGAAAAATCATGTCAGATAAGCAGAGAAATTATACCGCCGCAGGCTTTAAGGCGTTACAGGACGAGCTTGATCATATCAGACACGTTGATATGGAAAGAAACAAGAAGGAGATAGCTCAGGCGAGAAGCTTCGGCGACCTTTCCGAGAACAGTGAATACGATGAAGCGAAAAACGAGCAGGCTAAGCTTGCCGCGAGAGCCTTTGAGCTTGAGGAGCTTATAAAAAACGCGCACGTTGTTGACGACAGCGAGATAGATACCTCTGTTGTAAGCGTCGGCTCTCTCGTCGAGGTTCACAACAGTGAGCGAGACAAGGATATAACCTATCATATCGTAGGCTCTTACGAGACCGATCCCCTGCACGGAAAAATTTCCGATCAGTCGCCTATAGGTCAGGCTCTCATAGGCACGAGAGCAGGCGACCAGATAGCTGTAGAGCTGCCTAACGGAAACACGGTACATCTTCACATTCTTTCGGTGTCAAGAGCATAAGAGAGAAAGGACGTTAAAATGAGCGCAAACAACAATGTTGAAAACAATGCAACAAATGAGCTTCAGGTAAGAAAGGATAAGCTTGCCGCTTTGGTGGCAGCAGGAAAAAATCCCTTTGAAATAACAAAATACGACGTAAGCGCAAAGAGCAGTCAGATTTTTTCTGATTTCGATAACCTCGAAGGAAAAACCGTCAGGCTCGCGGGAAGAATAGTCAGCCGCAGAATTATGGGCAAGGCATCCTTTATGCACCTCTTGGACGGCGATGGAAAAATTCAGTGCTACGTTAAGCGCGACGACGTAGGCGAAGACGTTTATGCCGATTTCAAGAAGTGGGACGTCGGTGACATTATCGGCGTTGAAGGCTTTGTTTTCAAGACCCAGACAGGAGAAATATCGGTACACGCGCAGAAGCTCGTTTTACTCGCAAAATCCTTGCTTCCCCTGCCCGAAAAATTTCACGGCTTGACTAATACAGATCTCCGTTACAGACAGAGATACGTTGACTTGATAGTAAATCCCGAGGTTAAGGATACCTTTGTAAAGCGCAGCCTTATTTTGAAGGAAATAAGAAATTATCTTGACAGTAAGGGCTTTTTAGAGGTTGATACCCCTATACTTACCCCCTTTGAGATAGGCGCTACTGCAAGGCCCTTCATTACGCATCACAACACACTCGATATGGATATGTATCTCCGTATTGAAACAGAGCTTTACCTTAAGAGGCTTATTGTAGGCGGTATGGAGAGAGTTTATGAGGTAGGCCGTATTTTCAGAAATGAAGGTATGGACACAAAGCATAACCCCGAATTTACAACGATAGAGCTTTATCAGGCATATACTGACTATAAGGGTATGATGGACTTGGTTGAAGAGCTTTATAAGCTGCTCGCCGAGAAGGTTTGCGGAAGTCTCGATATTATGTATCAGGGCACCGAAATTCATATGGGAAATTGGGAGCGTCTGACTATGGCAGAGGCTGTCAAGAAGTATGCGGGCTGTGATTATTATGAATGGGAAAGCGACGAGGACGCGAGAGCGTGCGCGAAGAAGATGCACGTTGAAGTCCCTGCCGACGCGACCAAGGGAACAGTTCTTATTGAGCTTTTTGACGCTTACGTTGAAGAGAAGCTCATTCAGCCTACGTTTATTTACGATTATCCCGTAGAAAACAGCCCTCTCGCTAAGAAAAAGCCCGATGAGCCTGCCTTTACCGAGCGCTTCGAGTATTTCATAAACGCAATGGAGTTTGGAAATGCGTTCAGCGAGCTTAACGATCCTATCGACCAGAAGGAAAGATTTGAGCGTCAGGTCGAAATAAAGCGCGCGCAGGAGCCCGAAACTACGGCGCAGGTCGACTATGACTACGTGACCGCGCTTGAGTACGGTCTCGCTCCCACGGGCGGTCTCGGCTTCGGTATAGACAGACTTGTTATGCTGCTTACCGACAGCGCGTCTATTCGCGACGTGCTTTTGTTCCCCACAATGAAACCCCAAGACTGATAAGTATAATAAAGGGGCTGTCCAAATTTTCATTTGAGACAGCCCCTGTAACGCTTTATATGATAAGTAACGCTTATCACGACAACGCATAAAGGAGAAAAAGATAATGAAAGCCTGTATTATTCAGCCCCCTTATTCAAGGGATACGTCTTTTTCAGACGAATATTTTGATTATAAATTAAGAATGCTCGATGAATGCGATGAGTCTCTCGATATCATCGTTTTGCCCGAATACAGCGACGTCCCCTGCGCTACAAGCACTAAAGAGGAGACCTTCTTTTATCATAAAAAATATATAGATATTTTGCTTTCGAAATGTGTAGAGACCGCAAAGAGATGTAATGCCATAGTTTTCGTAAACGCGCTTTATGAAATCAACGGCAATTACAGAAATACCACTTATGCATTTAACAGACAGGGCGAGCTTGTGGGAAAATATTTCAAGAAGCATCTTCCTCCTCTTGAGTTAGAGACGCTTGAATTGGACTCGGACTATACCTTTGAGTTTTCAGAGCCGTACGTGCTCGAGCTTGAGGGCTTGCGTTACGGCTTTCTCACCTGCTATGATTTCTATTTTTACGAGGCGTTCGCTAATATAGCGCAAAGGAACGTAGATATTATCATAGGCTGCTCCTTACAGCGCAGCGATAGCCATGACGCTATAGAAACAATGTGCAGATTTCTCGCTTATAATACGAATGCGTACGTTCTTCGTTCATCTGTCAGCTTTAGTGAGGATTCGGACATTTGCGGCGCAAGCATGGCAGTTTCCCCTTACGGCAAAGTGCTTGTTAATATGAAGGGCAAATTCGGCAAGGCAGACGTTGAGTTCGATCCGAGAGATAAATATTATAAGCCTGCAGGCTTCGGAAACCCTGATGCCGCGCATTATGAATACATAGAATACGGCAGAAAGCCGTGGCAATACAGACCAGCGGGAAGCGCTATTATAAGAGACGAAAAGAAGCTTCCGTATCCGAGAGTCTGCGCATACAGAGGCGCGAATAAAATTGCGCCCGAAAACAGTATAGTCGCCTTTGGCGCGGCTGTCGCCTTAAACGCGCAGGAAATATCGCTTGACTTGTTTGAAGCCTTGAGCATTACCGCGTTTGAAGAGGTATTGCGTAAGCTTTCCTGTCAGGTAATTATGAATATTCACGTAAAATCGCTTTTATGCGGTGAGGACGAAATTAAGAGAATAGTTGCCCTCTTGAAAAAATACGGGGCAGAGAAGCACTGCTATTTTACTCTTGAAGCTGATGAGCAGATTTGTCTTTTCAAGAAGTATGCGAGCGAAATTCCCGTTTGCGTGGCACAGTTAGGCGACAGACCTTGGGAAACGCTTGACAGAGCTATAGAATACGGCTGTGAAAAGGTTCAGCTTTGCAAGGGATATTTCAACAGAGAAACGATAGAAAAAGCGCATAAGCATGGAATAAGATGCAACGCCTTTTGTTCAGATGATGCAAAGGAAGCAAAAGAATTTTTCGGCATGGGCATTGATACCGTGCTGACAAACGACTGCAGTCTTGTTTTGCAGTGTATTGGGGAGTAAAATCATAAGCTTTCGTAGAGAAGCCCCTTCTGAAAGGAGAAGAAATGAGCGAAAAAATAAATTCATCGAATGAAAAACCGAAATCGAAAACAAGACTTTGGCTTGAAAACTATTGGTATCACTATAAATGGGCAACCTTGATAGTGGCGTTTTTCCTCATAGTTGGCGTCATATGCGTTTTTCAGGCAGTACAAAATGATTCCTACGATTCATATATTATGTATGCGGGGCCCTTTCAGTTGAGTCATAAAGAGGTTCTGGATATAGAAAAGGACTTCTATAGCGTGGTAGAGGATAGGGACGGAGACGGAAAGGTAAACGTGGCGATAAGAGAGCTATTTATTATGTCCGCGCAAGAGATTGAGAATATAGAAGAGGGATATGAAGCAAACTATACTCTCATATCTGAGAATATGAAGATTTTCGATCAGGAAATTCTTTCGGGCGAGGCTACGATATGTCTTTTAAGCCCCTATCTCTTTGAGCGCGTTGCCGAGGCGGACGGCTTCTTACCTATCGGCGATTACGTAGGTGACGCAGAGGTCGAATACGTGGGAGAATACGGCGTTCTTCTGAATAGCACCGCGTTTGGAAGACTTCCCGGACTTTCGGTGTTGCCCGATGACACTGTTCTTTGCGTAAGACGTGTCAGCACTATGGCTTCCTTGTTTGATAAAAAGCAGACCGAAAAAAATCACGCCTTGAATATAGAAACCGTAAAAAGAATATTTGAAATGAAATAAATGACAGTATGATAGACTAAAAAGAGGTTATTATGTCACTTTCCGTAACACTCAAAAGAATAATTCCAAAGTCAAAAAACGACGTCGATATGACGGAGGGAAGCATATGGAAGCATATAATCGTCTTCGCGCTCCCCTTGCTTGTCGGCAGTGTATTTCAGCAGTTATATAATACGGTAGACACGTGGGTATTGGGTAAATACGTAAACGATGCGGCGTTTTCTGCCGTCGGCGCGGTAGGACCTATAGTAAATATGCTTATAGGTACCTTTACAGGCCTTGCAAGCGGCGCAGGGGTAATTATTTCACAGTATTACGGCGCAAAGCAGTATGACAGAGTTGAAAAGGCAGTGCGCACGTCGGCGTTTCTTACCCTGATAAGCGGCGTTATTCTTACCGCGCTTGGAATAATTCTCGTGCCATATATGCTTCGCTTGATGAATATGCCCGAGGACGTTTTTGACGAGGGATATACATACCTGACGATTTATTTTGCTGGAATGATAGGGCTGATGGTCTATAATATGGGCGCGGGAATTCTGCGCGCCGTCGGAGACTCTCAAAAGCCGTTTTATTTTCTCGTATGCTCGGCTGTAATAAATATAGTTTTAGACCTTCTTTTTGTTTTGGTATTTGATATGGGCGTTGCGGGAGTCGCTTACGCAACCATTATAGCGCAGGGCATTTCCGCCATACTCACCACTCTTTCACTTTTGCGCCACAAGGGCTGTATAAAATTGAAAGCCCCTTACGTTTCCTGCGACAGACTTTTGCTGAAGCAAATTTTCAGAGTGGGCGCTCCTGCCGCCATACAGTTGGCGATTACCGCTTTTTCCAACGTTTTTATACAGTCGTATATAAACTATTTCGGAAAAGAGGTTATGGGAGGTTGGACTGCGTACGGAAAAATAGACCAGTTTATGTTTATGCCCATGCAGGCAGTTTCTCTTGCGACGACAACCTTTGTAGGTCAGAATTTAGGTAAGGGAAATTATAAGAGGGCAGAGTCGGGCGTGCGTATTTCTTTAATTCTGGCGTGCCTTTGCACCTTCTTTATAATGGTGCCTATAGAAATATTCTCGCCTCATTTAGTTATGTTCTTTAATGAAAACCCCGAAATCATAGAGTACGGCACGATGTTTTTACGTTACATTACCCCATTCTACGTTCTTTGCTGTCTTAATCAGGTTTATGCAGGAGCACTCAGAGGCGCAGGAAACAGTCGCGCGCCTATGATTGTAATGATTCTCGGATTCGTGGTATTCAGACAGGCTTATATGTTCGTCGTCGCTAATTATATAAGCAACACCGTTATGTTTATCACTATGGGATATCCTACAGGCTGGATAGTCTGCACTCTGATTATGACCGTCTATTATAACAGAACACATTTAAAAAGTAAGAATATTGTTACGGCAGAATAATACAGGCGCTATATTATAGATAATCAAAGGTCGTAGCTTTTAATTAACTTTAAAGAACAGTGATTTTTCGTCGCTGTTCTTTTTTATCTTTAAAATGTTACAATAAAATTCAAATAATACTATACAAATAGAAAAAAATGTGGTATAATTATTTGAAAGACATAAAAAGAACGGAAAAATAAAAGATGAAACAATACGAAAAAAATAGCCGAGCTTTTAAAAATGAAAAAAGGGATAGTAAAAACAGAGCCTTTACAGAGAGAACGCCTCAAGAGGAAAACAGCAGTCTCATAGGCGGAAGAAACGCGGTAAAGGAATTACTTGCGTCCGAGAGAGATATAGATAAAATTTTAGTCGCTAAGGGAGATAGAGACGGCTCTATCGTTTTACTGGTAAGCGAGGCTATCGCGAGAAAAATTCCCGTAATTGAGACCGACAGGAAGAAAATGGATACGATTTTCGGAAATACGCATCATCAGGGAATTTTGGCTATGGCAGCCGAGCGCAATTATTATTCCGTCGATGACATATTGGAATATGCGAAGGAAAGAAACGAAAAGCCCTTTATAATTATAGCCGACGGCATAGAGGACCCACACAATCTCGGCGCTATTATACGCTCTGCCGAATGCGCGGGCGCGCACGGGCTCGTTATTCCCAAGCGTCGCGCGGTGGGACTTACCTCCGTGGTCGCAAAGTCCTCGGCAGGTGCAATTGAGCATCTGAGAATAGCAAAGGTCACCAATCTCGCGACAGCAATAGAGGATATGAAGGAAAAGGGAATATGGGTATATGCGGCTGATATGTCGGGCACGAATTATTACGACCTCGATTTTAAAACCGCTACTGCCATAGTGCTTGGAAGCGAGGGAAACGGAATTTCCAAATTGGTAAAGGAAAAATGCGATTTTGTCGCTTCCATACCGATTTACGGAAAGGTTAATTCTATGAATGTTTCTACTGCAGCGGCGGTTATTCTTTGCGAGGTTGCAAAACAGAGAAACACTTAAAAGAAACGGAGGAAATACTGTGTCGGATAATAAATCAACGTTTGAAAAGGACAGCGAACAGATTCAGGATATTTTGAACAGACTAAAGGCCAGCATAGATAAATATGAAGAAGAAAATCCGAGCGATATTGACTCTGAGAGTAAGGAAAAAGATAAGGAAGAAAACGACGAGCTGGATTTTGAGGCTTTTTTTGCTGAATTCCAAAGCGAAGCCGAGTCTGAAGCAAAGGCTGAAACCGAGCCCGACGAGACGGAGGACGAGCCTGAAGCCGAACCTGAAATCGAGGCTGAAATCGAGCCCGAAGACGAAATTGAAGAAGAACTCGAAGAAGAACCCGAAGCTGAAATCGCGGACGAAATTGAAGAAGAACTCGAAGAAGAACCCGAAACCGACCTTGAAGCTGAGTCTGACGAGCCCGAAGACGAGCCCGAAGACGAAATTGAGGACGGCTTTGAAGAAATAAAAGAATTTTTTAAAGGAAGAAAGACAGAAGCAACAGAAGAACAAAAGAACGAAGAAAACGAGGAAGAGGAGACTAAAAACTTCAAGGCGTTTCCTATGGAAGCTTCTGTTGATAACACCGTAGATATAAGCACAATTTTGCCGATATATTACGAAAAAAATTCTGAGAACGATAAAAGCAGTCACAAAAGCAGAGCTTTTCGTATAACACTAAAAAAACGCGCTCTTGCCGACGGAGGCAAAAGCCCTTATTCCGAGGAAAAGGAAGAAAGCGACTACGGTTTTTTGGAGAGCTTTTTCGACGCGAAAAGAAAAGAAGCGCCCGAAGATGAAGCGACTAAAGAGATAACATTTGAAGAAATGGGCGACCCCGAAATGCCTACCGAGATTTTTATGTCGCAGAACGAAAACGGTAAAAAAGGCTTTAGCGAGGAAAAGCCGCATTTCGTTCATTTTGAGTCTGACACCGAAGAGTCTGAGGAAAAGGAAAACGAAGAGAATATAGAAATCGACGTGTCGGAATATCATATTCAGGACGAAGACGAAAGCGGGAAGACTCATTCCACGTCTAAAGAGGAATACGTATCAAGAAATCAAGTAGAAAAGATTACGGCAGATTACGCAAGGGACCTTTTAAAATCAAAGATAAAAATTATTACGGCGGCATTTTTAGCGCTTGTCCTGCTCGTGCTTGAAAACGCTATTTGGTTTGGCGTAGATTTGCAGAAGCTTTTGCATATATCCGGCTCATCTGTTTACGCAATGCTTGACTTGCAGATATTCATTATAATTTCCGCTATAGCATACGTCGAATTTTATCATGGCGCGAGAGGGATATTTAAGAAAAAAATCATTCCCGAGAGCTTTTTATGCTGTATTTTCCTTGTAACCGTAATATATAACGTCGCGCTCTGCATTGAAGGCGAAAATTACGGCTTTATGTATAGCTTTCCGTCATCCTTTCTTATCTTGATGTGCTTGATTTCAAAGCACGTTGAGCTTGAAGGAGAGGCGGCGACCTTCAGCAGCGTCTGCTCACAGGGGGACAAGCTGGTAGCCGATATAATTCCCGAAAGTGAAGTAGCTCAATCGGTAAAGGATTCCTTTACAGGTAAAGACGGAAAAATAGGAGTTATGCGTATTAAAAAGGTAGGCTTCGTTGACGGTTACTTTGAGAGGATATCGAAAAAGTGCCATGACTATAAGCTTAATTCAGCGCTGCTTTCAGCCTCCGTCGCATTTTCTCTCGTCATGGGAGTTGCCGTCATGCTTCTTCAGAAGGAGCTTTCAGCGCTTAAGTTTTTATCCGCCCTTTTGAGTTCGTTGTTGCTTTCCACGAGCGTCTCCGTGTTCTTTTCACACATTTGGCCTGTCTACGTTCTTGAGAAAAAGGCGTCTGACGCGGGATGCGCCGTAATAGGTGAAAGCTCGATAAATCAGTATGCGAATGTCTCGGTTATTTCCTTTGAGGACGTTGAGGCTTTCCCTACCAAAAAAACAAGGATAAGCGGTATAAAGATTTTCAACGACGCTCGCCCCGACGAAGTCTTTTTCTACATTTCCAGCATTTTCGCTCTGGTGGGCGGACCTCTTTGCGGTATATTCAGAGAGGCGTTTGCAGAGCTTGGAATTTCCGATAACGTAAAGCTCACCGAGGCAACGCAGAACGGTATGACCGCAACGGTGGACGGCAGGGAATTCAGAATAGGAAAAGGCGCCTATATGGAGAAAAACGGCATTACCCTTTTCTATGACTCGGACGATGAAAAGCAGCTTGAAAAGGGAAACGTCAGCGCAATGTTTGTCTCCGAGGGCGACGAGCTACGCGCGAAGTTTTATATTGAATACAATATGAGCGCGCGCTTTGCAAAAAACGCGTCGCGTCTTAACGACAATAACATTCTCTCCGTCATAAGAAGCTATGACCCGAATATAGACAATCATCTGGTGGAAAAGGTTTCCTGTCTGGATAATTCATTCGTTACGGTTGTTAAAAAGGGCGAAAATCAGATTTACGATTACGCTCAGCTTCGGGTAAACAGCGGACTCGTTACGGGAACTATCTCTAAAGAAATAATCCGTATGGTCTTTAACTGTATAAAGACCGTTCGCATAATAGAAACGGGAAAAAAGGTTAAGGTTATCACGGCGGCGTTCGGAATGCTTCTTGCTCTTATATCGGTAATCACAAACGCAATTCTTTATTTGCCTTCGGTTACTATGGTGCTTATATCCCTTCTGACGCTTATGCCCATTCTGATATTGGGACGAACTAACTTTAAATAATTTTCCCACACAAGAAGAAAGGAAAGGACTGTAATTTCCTAAAGAGTTACAGTCCCATTTATTTGACATGCAAGAAAACAAGCTTTCGGGAATTTTAAAATCTGTTACAAAGCCGGGAAGATATACAGGCGGAGAGTACAATCAGATAATAAAGGACAAGGAGTCTGTCGATTTAAGATTTGCCTTTTGCTTTCCCGATATATACGATATAGGAATGTCGAATCTCGGAGTGCGTATTCTCTACGACGCCCTGAACAGAGAAGAAAACGTCTGGTGCGAACGCGCGTATGCGCCCTGGATAGATATGAGCGAGAAAATGCGCGAGTATAATCTCCCCATAACCGCAAGTGAAAGCGGAGATCCCCTTTCCTGCTTTGACGTTGTTGCGTTTACGCTTCAGTACGAGCTCTGTTACACTACGGCGCTTCATATGCTCAAGCTGTCTGGAATACCTCTTCTCGCGTCAGAGCGCGGCGAGGACTTTCCCGTCATACTCGGAGGAGGCCCTTGTACATATAACCCTGAGCCTATCGCCGACTTTTTCGACGTGTTCTCAATAGGAGAGGGCGAGTATGCGCTCGTGGAATTAAGCCGACTGTATATTAAAATGAAAAAGGACGGCACCTATACGAAAAAGGCGTTTTTGCACGAGCTCGCCAAAATCGAGGGCTTCTACGTTCCGTCATTATATGAGGTTAGCTACCTTGATGACGGCACAATAAAAGCCTATACGCCTATTTATGATGATATACCTACAAAAATAAAAAAGAGAATAGTCGAAGACCTCGACTGTTCTCCCTATCCCGAAAAGCTCGTTATGCCATACGTGGAAACGGTTCACGACAGGGTAGTGCTTGAGGTTTACAGAGGCTGTATAAGAGGCTGCAGATTTTGTCAGGCAGGTATGGTATACAGACCTATACGTGAAAAATCGCCCGAAACGCTTTGCCGACAGGCAAGGCAGCTTTATGAAAGCTCGGGGTACGATGAAATTTCGCTCTGCTCGTTGAGCATAAGCGATTATTCGAGAATAGATGAGTTAACCGACGGTCTCCTTGAATGGACCGAAAAGGAAAACGTTAATTTGTCGCTTCCTTCGCTTCGCGTCGATAGCTTCACAGAAGAGCTTATGAATAAAATTTCAAGCGTGAGAATGGGAGGAATAACCTTTGCCCCCGAGGCGGGAACACAAAGGCTAAGAGACGCGATAAACAAAAACGTTACGGAAGAAAACCTGATGCGCGCGGTAGAAATAGCCTTCGGCGCGGGTAAAAACGGCGTAAAGCTCTATTTTATGATGGGCTTGCCGACAGAAGAGCTCTCGGACGTAGAGGGAATAGCCGACCTCGCGAAAAAGGTAGTCGGCAAATATTACGAGACACCCAAGGAAAAACGAGGAAAGGGCGTTTCTGTGACAATAAGCGTCGCCTGCTTTATTCCCAAGCCCTTTACCCCTTTTCAGTGGGAGTCTCAGGATACGCTTGAGCAGCTTGAAATCAAGCAGCAGCGCCTCAAGGACTGTATAACCGATAAAAAGATAAAATACAACTATCACGACGCCTGCGTATCGAGAATAGAGGCAGTCTTCGCGCGAGGGAACAGGACGCTTTCAAAAGCGCTTCTGCTCGCCTGCAACGAGGGCGTCTGCTTTGACGCGTGGGACGAGTGCTTTAACTATGATAAGTGGCTCGAAATTTTTGAGAAAACAGGAATAGACCCCTCGTTCTTTGCAAACAGAGCCTTCTCTCTCGATGAGGTCTTGCCTTGGGATATAATAGACTGCGGCGTAACCAAGCAGTACTTGAAAAAAGAACGAGAGCGCGCATACCTTAACAAGACAACGCCGTCCTGCGCCGAGAATTGTAACGGCTGCGGAGCGAATAAGCTGGGAGGCAAGAACAGATGGTGCAGGTGAAAATAACAAGCGAAAAGCTGCAAAGTCCGAAAACCTTGAGAATCAAATTCAAAAAGGTAGGGAATCTGCAATATATATCTCATCTTGACTTGGTACGTACCGTTAATAAAATGCTTGCCCGTGTAAAAATGCCGCTTTGGTACACCGAGGGCTTTAACCCTAAGCCGAAAATGGTTTTTTCCTCTTCTATGTCTATAGGGCTTCAGAGCGAATGCGAGTTTCTCGACGTAAAAATAACGCACGACGTGGATTTTGAAAGCGTTACGGATTCTCTTAACGCGACCTCGACAGACGAGCTCGTTTTCATTTCGGCGTATTATCCTACCGTGAAATTTACCGAAATAAGATGGTCTTCATATCACATTTCTATTGAAAGCGAAAATCCGCCTCAAAGCCTTTCCTCTCTTTGCCGCGAGGTTTTGTCAAGCTCTCCGCTTGTGGTCAGTAAATATACGAAAAGCGGAGAAAAGGACGTAGATATATCCCCCTCTGTCTTTGACGTCGAGACAGTCGACTCTGACGGCAAGGTGGAAATAGATCTGATGATTTATTCCGAAAATGGCAGCTTCCTTAATCCCGAATATCTTATAACTGCGCTGAAGGATAAGTTGGGAATTTTAAATGGAAATCTTCTCAAAAACAAGTATTCCGTCATACGAAAATGTATTTATGACGGAAACAAAAATATATTTATGTAAGGAATTATGAAAATGAAAAAATATGATACCGTAATTTTTGACCTTGACGGCACGCTGCTCAATACGCTTGATGACCTTACGGAAAGCGTCAACTACGTGCTCTCTAAATATTCCTGCCCCACAAAAACCGTACGCGAGATTTGCTCTTACGTCGGAAACGGAGTGAAGCTTTTGATGGAAAGAGCCGTTCCTATGGGCGCGGAGAACCCTCACTTCGATGAGATGCTTGCAGAATTTGTTTCATATTATGAAGCTCATTGTAATGACAAAACAGCCCCCTACGAGGGAATCTTGGACTTGCTTTCAGACTTGAAGGCAAGAGGCTATAAAATGGCGATAGTGTCTAACAAGTTTGATTCTGCCGTAAAAGACTTGTCAAAGCTTTATTTCAAGGATATGATGTCCGCCGCTATAGGCGAGAACGAAGCGATGGGAATTAGGAAAAAGCCTGCGCCCGATACGGTAATACAGGCGCTTTCAGAGCTGGGAAGTGATAAGTCGTCCTCGGTTTTCGTAGGCGATTCGGACGTCGATTTCAAAACAGCTCAGAATTCAGGCTTGGATTGCATTTCTGTGCTTTGGGGCTTCAGAGACAAGGAGTTCCTTCAGGGCTGCGGCGCGTCCGTTTTCGCTTCAACACCCAAAGAGGTGCTTGAAATAATAGAAGGCGAGTAATTTTTTGCCTTAAAAAATGTTACTTGCCTTGAATTTTGCGTTGCTTTTAAGATTTTTAAACAGCTCGGCAAGCTTCTTGCTATGAATTAAAAATTCGTTTTGGTCATTTGCCCTGCAGCTTCCTATTACGGCGGCAAAGCCCTCCTCGATTTGAAGCAGAGTGCCGTGATGATTTGATATGCTCAAAAGCAAGTAAGTCTTTTCCCATTTTTTAAGCAGCTTCTCATATTCATTTTGCCAAAAGGGCAGAGCTTCTTCTTTTTCACTCTCGGTTATTTCTTCTATGCGTGAAAAAAAGAAATCTGCCCTTTTTGCCGTGTAAAAGGATACCCCAAAGGTGATAGCCGTAATAACAAGCAAAATAATAAGCGCCGAGATAAATATCTTCATTTTTTCTCCTTTAATATAATATTCGTCTTTTTCTCATCATCGAGCGTTAAAAGGAATACGTCCTCTTTCTTGCAGTTATAATCCCGACAGAGCTTTTCTACGTATTTTTCATTTAACCCCAGCCTCTTTATCGTGTCGTAGCAATAGCTTCCGTCTATTATAAGCGAGTGCGCCATTCCGGTGCCCGATATGCGCAGCTTAAGGTCACTTGCGCTCAAGGGCTGGTATTCGGGCTTTAAAGATACCGAAAGCTGACCCTTTTCTTCCAGAATTGCATATTCGACCTGTGAAATGTCCATAATACCCTGTAACCTCAATTCGCTTATCAGCTCTTGTAACGATATACGCATACGTTCGAGCTCCTTTTGGTCTAGCTTTCCCTTGTATATTATAATCGACGGCTTGCCCTCAAATATTTTTTTCAGGAAATCAAGCTTGTTTTTAGAGTATGTTACAATTATTTCAAGAGATACTATAAGCAGAACGGGAATGATAGCGAACAGAATGGGAACGTCGGGCTCGGATATCGGAAGCGCCGCAATTTCCGACAAGAGAAGGGTAGAAACCAATTCCGACGCCTCTAATTCGCCCACCTGCCTCTTGCCCATTATCCTCAGAACAAGTGTAATTACTATATAAATTATAAATGTTCTTATAAAAATAGTTATCATTCGGAACTCCCCTTTGCTTTTTGTTATTTTATAAAAAAGGCGTCGAAAATATACTGCTCGGCTTTAAAATTAAAAAACAAGAAAAAATTTTGAAAAAAATGAAAAAAACTTCAAAAAAACCCTTGACAAATAAAAGACAAAATGGTATACTAATCGGGCACCGCAAAAGAGGACAGCCTGTATTGAGGTGAGTAAAGTCGGGAGGCCAAGCGGTCTTAGGAAGACAAATTGGCAACTCAACTCCTTGGCTCACAGAACGACATGGCTACGATCCGACTTAAAAATGAAAAAAACTTCAAAAAAACCCTTGACAAATAAAAGACAAAATGGTATACTAATCGGGCACCGCAAAAGAGGACAGCCTGTATTGAGG
>JAZQGJ010000030.1:0-26979 GCA_045539995.1 Eubacteriales bacterium | reverse complement strand
GTAAACCACGCGAACGTTGTTCCAAGCAGCATGGTAAAGCAAAGGAACAATGCCATGACGCTTGTAAGCAAGGCGCGTTTTGTAGTTTTGTTAGTCATTTTATTTCCTCCTTGTTGATTTGTTTTCTGTCAGACTAACCTTGCCGTATATACGGCAATTAAAAGGCACAGCTTAAAAGAATAAGCCATAACGAAGAAGATGAAAGCTGTGCCCTTTAATTGCCGCCCAAGCCCCGAAGGGCTTGGGTGGACATATAAAATGGTGATGTTATTCTTCGGTAATAACACCGGAGCCGGATAGATTGTAAATATCTGTCATAGCACCATTTACATTGGTATTGTTGGAGACTTTAATCTCGCAGTCAACTGCGTGAATACCATCCTGGTAAGCATCGGTTGTATTTACGTTTGCAACGTCAAAGGTACAATTCTTGATAGTCGCGGGACTATACAGACGGAGAACACCGTAAGTGCCGTTTCCCTTGATTGTGCAGCCGTCAAAAGTAATATGCTCAGCACCTCCACCGATAGCCGCCCAACCAATGATGGTACAGTTCTTGTAAGTGATGTTAGCGTTGTTCAGACCATCATAATAAATGGCATAAACACCGGTAGCCTCGAATGTGCAGTTCTCGAATACCAGAGTTCCCTGGGAGTATGCCCAACGTTGAGCGTTGCTTTCCTTGATGTGCACATTCTTAATAGTTACATTATTGAGGGTGCCAGAAAGAGTATCTTCGAAAACAACACCGTCCTGACCGATAATGGTAGCTCCCTCCACCAAACTGGGAAACTCGTAGGTGCCTGCAGACAGAACCACAGTCTTTTCACCACTGCTGAAAGCAGTTTCCATAGCAGACTGATCAGCTGCAGCTATACCCTTTACGACATAAACAGTTCCGTCGCCGTTCTCAACAGTGATGTGACCGGCTACAAGGTTCTCATTGACAGTGCTGTCGTTATAAGTACCACCGTATACATTAACGGGCTTACCATAACCCATATAGTTTTGGAAGTTTGCAGTGTTATTGAAGTTAACTGTAGAAGTTACGGGGTCATGGAAATTACCGCCGTAAATAGCAATTTCGGAACCTGCAGGACAGATTACGCTTGCGCCACTCACACCTGTGTAGTTGTTGGCAAAATCACCGCCGTTAATGGTCAAGGAAGAGCCACATGCATATACGGTGTGGCAAGTCAAGGCTCTGCTACTTGCTGCAGCGGTTACTTCGAAAGTACCGCCGTTAATAACTGTCTCGCCAGAAACATTCAGAGCTCCACGATCACTTATGATGGAAGTGCCTTCCTCAACGGTCAGCTTACCGGTAGAGTACACTGCGTAGTCCGGATAACCAGAGGTGTCGATGGAAGCACCGACATACTTACCGCCCTTCAAGGTCATTGTGCCATTGTTGATAATCAGGGCTCCACCGTTGATAGTGGTATTGGTAAGGGTAGCAGCATCATTGCCGATAATGGTTAGAGTACCTTCGTTGACGATCAGGTCGCCGGCATCCTTTGCCATTGTACCGGAGAGCTGCTTGCCGTTTAGATCGAGAACGGTTGTTGCATCTGCGGGAATGATAATAGTTTCAGTAATGGCAACATCGTTGGCCAGCTTGACCATTCCGCCTGTTTTGAGAGCAGTAGAAAGCTCAGTGGCAGTTTTTACCTCTGCAACGTAATCAGCCTCAACGTCGTACTGGTTGTCAAAGCTGTCGAACTCAGAGGTAAGCTGAGTAGCAAGCAGACTTACACCAAGTGTAATCTCCAAGGGATCCTGTCCCGCATTCATATTGTAATCATTATCATTTGCTGTGGGTTCCCAATAGATAACGATACCGTAAACATCGGGATCTGCGCCTACTTCTAATTCACCAACCTTAGCAAAGGTGGACAGCGAGTAGTTGTAATCAAGAGCCTTGGCAGCCTCACGGTCACCTGTAAATCCACCGGGGATCACAGCCACCTTCAATACGTCTGCCAAAGTTTTGCCGTCAGGTGTTTCTGTTGCTTCTGTGAAATTGATTGCCAGCTGATACTTAAGAGCAAGGTTGCCCTTGTTAGCAACTGCTAGATTCTCATATGCAACTGCGCCGGGCTCCCACAAAGCGACTTCCTCAAAAAGCTTAGTAGTATCTCCTACTACAGCAGCAGAGTCGTCAAGGCCATTATAAAGCTCGACGTCTAAATTTCCGGAAACGATTACGTTATTTGCGCTCGTTACCGAGTCAGTAAACCACGCGAACGTTGTTCCAAGCAGCATGGTAAAGCAAAGGAACAATGCCATGACGCTTGTAAGCAACGCGCGCTTTGTTGATTTGTTAGTCATTTTTATTTCCTCCTTGTTGATTTATTTTTTTGTCAGACTAACTATGTAAAGCGATTTTTTCGCTGTACAACAAAATTATGCTTCGTCCGTTTTGTTTTCGGACTCGGGCGAGGGGCCTTCAGAGCTTTCCTCTTTTTTGGCAAGCTGGGCCTTAAGTTCCAATAGCTCTGCCAGCATACGCTGACTTTCAGCGCGTTCTTCTTCTATCCTTGCCCTCTCTGCCTTCATCTCGTCCATTTGCTCCTTTTTGTACTGACGGAACAGACGGACACAGTTAAGTCCCTGAGAAAGAATGAGAAGGAGAAAAGGTATAAGAATACAAATGATATAGCCCGGCGTTGTTTTTAGGAAGACGAAGAATCTGCCGAGATCGGGAATGCGCCCTATGTACTTACCAACGATAACCGTAGCAAGCGCTTCGTCGTCGGTGTTCGTCGTCGTGCCGTAGGTAACGAAGCCTATACTGCCGTCCTCGCCTCTTTTCACCTCGCGTATTTTATGGGTTACCGTTTCGCCGTAATTGTGAGAGCTTTGAGAAACAAAGGTGATGATGTCGCCCTCTTTTAAGGTTTTTATATCAACCTCTTTTGAAATTACGATATCCCCTGCGTCAAAGTCGGTTGCCGACATTGAGTCGGTCTGTACGATGAAGAATTTGAAGCCGAAAACGTTTCGGTCATTCTGGTCGAAGGTGTTAACGGATATGAGAGTGAATATCATCATTCCTACGGAGAAGGCAACGACTAACCACAAAAGAATTGTTTTTATAACGTTTACTGTTTTTTTGACGTTGCTTTTATTATTCATTCAAGTCTCCTTAATCCCCGAAAACCTGGCTCTGATTGTTTTTACTCTGCGTTGCGTCAACCTTAACGTTAAAAGAAACGGTCTGACCTTGCGCGCTGTTATCGGCATTCGGTGAAAAATAAAATTCTATATATATTGTTTTTTCTTTTTTACTTTCAAGCGCTGAGACAAAAACCTTAAGATCGTCCATCTTCCCCTTAGCGAGAACATAACCGTCTGACTCTTTAATGGTAACGGTAATGTCGTCCTTAAGGTTGCCTTCTACGTTTGTAAGAGAAACTCTGTACCATAAGTCTAAGTCGCTGGGGTTAGAAATCGAAAATTCGCTTCTATAGGTTCCGCCCGGCTCAAAGAGGATATCATTCATATCTACCACACTCTGAACGTCGCCGTTGCTGCCGTTGATCTTGAGGTTTATGCCGGCGCTCATGGCAAAGCGATTGCTACGGATCTCTGCGACTGCGTCTGCTAAAGCGAAGCTGGTAACCGTCAGTCCGCAAACAAGAAGCGCAACCGTCAAAATCATAATATTCAGCTTTTTCTTCAGTCTTCGTTCATCCATTACACTGTCTCCTTTACTTCAATTGCCACGAAAAATCTGCGCTAAGAGTCTCGCCTGCGTATTCGTTACCGACCTCTGCGCCGTTTGTATAAGCTGTTATGCGATAATAAATGGGAGTAACGGTTTCCGCGCTCGTCGTAACGCTTACGTCAATGCAGTTACAGTCCTTCATAAGGTCGTCGTATAAAACCTTGTCTTGCCCGTTGGGAATAAGCTGCTCTACCCTGACTCTCAAAACGTTTGAAAGCTTTTGCGCCGTGTTAACGGAAATAGCGAACTGAACCGTTTCATCGCCTTCGTGCGTTACCGAAACACAGTAATACTGCTCTACACTGTCGCCGGGAAGCATATTCTTCACGTCAAAAGGAATATTGTCGTATCCGTTCTTTGCCGTCAGCTCAATGGAGGTTGCCGTTTCAGGCTCGGACGGTGGGGGCTCAGGTGTTGACGGTGACTCATTTTTATATGCTTCAAAGGTGTTGTCCGTAACCTTCAGTTTTTCCGTAGTCCCCTTTACCGAAAATGAAAGGTCGCATATCAATTCTTTTCCGTAATATAAAGGATTAAAGCCCTCCACTGTAACGGTTATTTTATAATAAAGCGTTGTTTTGCCATTTTCGTTTTTTAGCACCTTATGCTCTGCTTTGAAATCCTCGAAAGGGCCCTCATAAAGCGTTACGTTTCCGTTCTCGCCGACAAGCTCTGCCTTGACCTTCAGCTTTTCAATCAAATTAATAAAACTACTTTCGGAGATTACAGACTTATCGAGAAGCATCTCAACTTCCTCGCCGTGCGTAAGCTCGAAAGCAAAATACTTACTTTGGGTAGCGCCCTCAATTATGTCCTGCATATAAAACGGAGTGTTATCCTGCTCATTTATCTTGAAGAAGCTCAAATCGGGAGTAGCTGCGGGGGGAGTGGTAGAGGATTTTGTGCTGAATTCATTGTTAGCGACAGAAATTCTGTCCTGCTCCTCTATCCAAAATGACATATCAGCGACAAGCTTTTGTCCGTAATACTCTTCCTTTAACGGTTCGTCGAGGTAGACGGTAATTTTAAATAAAAGCTCTTCTGTTACAGTTTGTTCGCTACTTAAGGGAATTTCAAGCGCTTCCATCTCGGAAATCAAGCCGTCGTATAAAAGCTCTCCTCTGTCGCCGACAAGCTCGACCTTTATTTTTAAGACCTCCGCAAGCTTTTGAAATTCTTGCTCGTCCCGAATTGACATATCGTATTTCAAAACAAAGTCGGAATTATATGTAGCAATTACTCGGTAGATAACAGTCTCTGTATATCCGCCATCCATCCCCTTTGCGTTAAACGGGAGATTTTCTTCATCGCTTGTATTATAAAATTCAAGCTCGGCTTTTTCTGAGGGATTATCAATTACATTTCCCGGAATATCTACGGAGTCATAGGGCAAATCTCTTTCCTGGCAGCCGCGAAGCAGCAGTATGACGATGATGAGAATAGCAAGTAATGCGCCAACCACAGCGCATATTTTTTTCGCGCCATTTATTCTTTTAACCGTCAATTCGGGATCGCCTACGCTGTTTAACGCGCCAAAAAACGAAAAGAACCTTTTTAACGTCGCGCGTATATACCTCTTACTCATAAAAATCCCCTTTCATTCGAATTTTTCTAAAAGCTATGTTAAACTTAATCGCCGTATTTATAAATTCTATTATAGCAATACTCGCACAGTTGTCCGCATCCGAGAACGTAATAGAGCCGTTCTGTAATAGGCGTGCTGATTTTATACCCCGTGTCGCGATTGCAAATCAGGCATCTATCCTTTTTTTCGGGAAGCTGATTTGAATTCTCCTCTACCTTTACCTTGATGCTAAAAAAATATTTCATACGGCTCTCCTTATGCTATTCCTTCAAATAGGGCGAGACTGAACAATAAAGCACATTGAAAATGTGATAGGCGTTTTCCTCGCTGTCCTCCAATGCGTTGTTGTATACTCTTATAGCAAAATCGAGCATGGTCGCAATGCAGTAATGCAAAATTGCGCGTACGTCAGCGTCGGGCTTAAACGCGCCCGAAATTTTTTCAATAAAAACCTGATAACGCGCGCGATGGTGATCTTGGGAGTCTCCGTTATAATAGACCGAATAATAATATCGCGTAAAATAACGGCATTTCTGTTCTTCGCCAAGAAGAAAACGCCATATTTTGTCAAAAAGCGCCCTGCATTTCGTCTTAAAATCATTTTTGCTGTCAAACACAGAAAGATTACTACGGATTACAAGAAGCAATTCCTCGTCAAGAAGGTCAAAGACCTCTGAAAAAAGATTCTCCTTCGTCCCGAATACGCGATAAATATGCGCTTCGTTTAATTTTACAGTACCCAAATTTGCTCGATCGTGCGCTATCGCCCTCGTTGTCGCTCTCTCAAAACCGCCCTCTGCCACAAGTCGAATAGTATTGTCGATGAATACCTCACGGTATAGCTGCTCGTTCTTCATACATCCTCGCTTTTTAGCATTTGCTACAAATATTTGTTATTTTTACGGATATTTTGGTCAAAACCATCAATATCCGTCATCATATTGGAAAACAACATAACGAGAGTTATGTCATAAAATTCTGTGTAATGTCAGTGCAGAGCATCACACGGTTATTCATTATACCACACTTTTTTTGAATTTGCAATACTTTTTGAATAAAAAATGAAAATTTTTACATAGCGAAAAAACCTTTCGTTTTTATTTTTTTTAAATTTAAGCGAAAGGTTTTGTTTTTGCGCCTTTTTGTTGCAGATATATCAGATATCTGTTTTTTTTATCGCAAATGTTTATTACATAACTCTCGTTATGTCCTATTATATCTCGATGCTTCGCGTCGGGATTTTTTCTTTTATACGATCAAACGCATATTTTCCATTTTACGTCTATGCTCAATTCCTGTAGTAACGATATAAATTCTTGTGGTGTTGACATTTGCGTGACCTAAAATATCCGCGAGCTTTGCGATATCCTTTTCTATGCCGTAAAAGGTACGGGCGAACAGATGGCGTAAATTGTGAGGAAAGACCTTGCTTTTTGCTACGTTTGCGTCCTTGCAAAGCGACTTCATCTCTTTCCATATGTTGCTTCTGGTCATCGCCCTGCCGCTTCTCGTAACGAATATCGAGCCTGTCCTTATTTTTTGCTCTCTCGCATAGCAGAGCAGCTTTTTCTTTAGCTCAGGAACGATAAAGACTCGACGGTTTTTCCCTTTGCAATTTACAACGGCTTCGCCCTTTTGTAAGGACTCAACGGTTATATATTCAAGCTCACTTACACGAATTCCTGTCCCGCAGATAGTCTGAATAATAAGATTAAGCCGATTATTTTTCTTTCTCTTTGCCGCGTCTAAAAGGCGTATATACTCTGCCCGTGTTAACTCCTTTTCCTCTGAGCAATAGGCTTCTCGCTGAAGTCGAAACTGCTTGACGCACAGGTCATACCACTCGCAAAAGCGAAAAAAGGCATTCAATGCGGCAATCATGGAATTAGCGCTTGCAACAGCGAAGCTTCTGCCAAGCTCGGCTTTATACGCCATTACGTTTGTCTTATCTATTTCGCGATCCTTCGAAAATTCGCAAAAGCGTTTTACGTCGCGCAAATATTTTTCTACCGTAGCTTCACTCCTTTCCTCGTTGATAAGAAATCTCCTAAATTTTTCTATGATGCTATAATCAAGTGTCCTTCTCTTCATAAAAATTCCTCCTTAGTTTTTGGGACGGTTTTCTATTTACCGCCTTGTTATTATAAATAATCCCTAAACACAGGTAAATTTATACCACTGAAAATGAGATGAACAATACTTCTGATGTCAAGAAAACACAAAAAGCCTTAACAGCTCGAGCTTTTTTCCGAGCATAGCTAAGGCTTTTTTATTACTACATTTTTTTAAATCTTAAAAATATCATTTTTGCTCCTGTTACAATTTAACGTTTTTTATATCACATTCAGCTTTAATAGCTGAATGCGTTTGCTTAAATTATAACCTAAGAACAACTTAAAATGGGACTAAAAATATGTCGGTTCTTATTACTGTAAAAAGAAATTCATTGAATAATTGATAAGCAGCTCTAAATCATATTCCTTTTTAAATCTATGGTCTGCGCCTGCGACCTCTATCATATTTATACCGAAGCGCTGTGCGAAGGCTCTCGCGTCATCTACGGGGGCTATTTCGTCTTTTTCGCCGTGTATCATAAGGTAATCGCAAAAGTCATTTTTCCGAAAGACGTCGAAAAGCCGATTGCGAGAAAGCTCGTCTCGGTATTCTCTGCTTACTCGGGGCATTGAGCGCTCAGGGAGGTCTATATAACCGTTCTTTTCTAACTCCTCTGTTCTGCCCTTTATTATATTCTCTGTCAGGACCTTTTCCATATCAATGGCGCTGGAACGGCAAAGAGCCTTTGAAATAAGCTTCTCATTATTTTCGCTTAAATACAAATGAGTGGCATACGCGCCGAAGCTGGTAGCGAAAAAGGCTATATCCGAGTGAGGATACTCATTTTCCACAAAAGAAACTACGCTATCTATATCGTCTATCACGTTTTTTAAAAGAAACGCGTCCTTTTGGGCATTGCTATCGCCATGACAAGGCAAGTCGAAGGCTATCATTCCTTTATTGAATTCGAGTAGCTTTTTGCCCATTCTGCGAATCGCGCCCGTATTTTTATTTCCGCCAAAGCCGTGAAGCGCTATGACGGTCAAATCAGTATTCTGTGGAATTTCACATATACAGGGAATGTCGTATCCCGCATTGCTTTTTAACGTTATCTGCATTATTGGTTTTCTTCCTTATAGAAGCTTAAATAATCGAAAACGTGATATACGTCTCCCGCGCCCATTATAATTACAACGTCGCCCGTTTTCGCATTTTTCGACACATAGTCTGCGGCAGACGCAAAGCTTTCAAAATAGATCGCATTTTCTCCTATATCGCTCGCAAGACGTGACGCGCTGACGCCAAGCTCATTTGTTTCGCGCGCCGCATATATATCGAGAACGATAATATTATCTGCCAACCGAAGCGACCTTACAAATCCGTCGTAAAGCTCATAGGTACGTGAATACGTATGGGACTGAAATATGCACCAGACCTTTCCCTGTCCGATAGTCTTGGCGCAGGAAAGAGACGCCTCTATTTCTGTCGGGTGGTGAGCGTAATCCTCGTAATAGAGGACTCCATTGAGAACGCCCTTTTTCTCCATTCTTCTTTTTGCGCCCTTAAAGGAAAGAAGCCCTTTTTTCAAGGTGTCGAAATCAATGCCGTATTCATAGGCAACAGCAGAGGCGGCAAGAGCATTTGCAACATTATGCTGCCCCAAAGCGGAAAGTGTTATTCTGCCCTGCTTTATTCCCTTGAAATACAGATTAAATGACGGCGCGCCGTTATCATAAGATATTCCGTCAGCGTAAAAATCGGCGTCGGGATACTTTAGTGAAAACGTAATTTTTTTGCCCATAAAGGACTCTGCGACCTCCATAACGTTTTGATCGTCCTTATTAAGAACCGCCGCTTTATTTCCGTTAAGGTGCAGATATTTCTTAAATGATGCCTTTACGGCATCCAAATTTTCAAAGTAATCCGTGTGGTCAAGCTCTATATTTAAAACAACCTCTATTGTAGGACAAAATGACAAAAAGGAATCCTTGTACTCACAGGCTTCAAATATAAACCATTTCTTGCCACCATCCTTATAGCAACCGTTAATAGACGGAAGAGCTGCGCCCAAAACTATCGTAGGATCCATATCCGCCTGTAAAAATATTTCTGAAATCATAGAAGAAACGGTGCTTTTCCCGTGCATTCCCGATATTCCTATACGGTTCTCGTATTTTGTCATCAGATATCCGAGAAAATCAGCTCTGGAAATACAGGGCAAGCCCCTTTTTTTCGCTTCGAGATATTCGGGATTATCTTCTGCTATCGCAAGTGTATAAACTATGGCATCATAGGAAATAATATTCTCGGGGAAATGATTATAATTAACATTTATATTGCGCTTTTCGAGCATTATTGTGGTGTCGGTTTTTGTTCTGTCCGAGCCGCCTACCGAAAAACCGAGCCCCTGTGTCATAACGGCTAAGCAAGACATGCTTACTCCTCCTATTCCGATAAAATAGATTCTGTCTCTATTTTCAAGATATTCGGAAATCTGACTTGGGGTAAATGCGGTATTTAATATAGACAAAACTATCACCTCTTTGATAAAAATATACAAATTTTACTGTAAAAATACACATTTTTTTGTTATGTTAACAAAATATTGCTAAAAATTTTGAATAATTGTAACAATTTACTAATATAATATAATATGGTTTAAATTTAGTTCACTTTTGATGAAAGGACAAGATTAATGCAAATTACCGATATCAAAATCAGAAAATTTTTTGACGAAGGCCCTATGAAGGCCGTTGTGTCGGTGACTTTTGATGATGCTTTGGCAGTACATGACATAAAAGTAATTTATGCGCGTGAAAGATATTTCATTGTTATGCCCTCTCGCAAGAACGCAGATGGCACATACCGTGATATCGTGCATCCCATCAATGCTCAGTTCAGAGCCGAGCTTGAAAGCGCTGTTATAGACGCCTATAACGTACAATTAGTTGCAGCCGAAGAGGCTGAAAAGGAAGAAGGCAGCGATATAGCGCTTGTATAATTTATCCTGTGATAAATATTATACACATTTCCCCCGACGATGTCAAGTGAGATTTCCTTGCTTACATAGTCGGGGGCTGTGTTTTTGTGGGGGCGCATTTGAAGAGCTATACATATTTTTTTACTTTCAGGAGAAAAAATGAAAATATTGATGCTCACCTCTGCTTTCGACATCGGTGGCGCGGAAACACACATTTTAGAATTGTCAAAGGCGCTTACAAAAATGGGGCACAGCGTTTCTGTCGCTTCCTCAGGCGGCGAATACGTAAATGCTTTAAAGGAAAACGGAATTTCGCACATTACACTTCCCTTAAATTCAAAAAATCCTGTTAAAATGCTCTTTTGCTATAAGGCGCTGAAAAAAGAAATTATTAAAAACGGCTACGATGTAATTCATTCTCACGCAAGATTGCCTGCGCTTATAGGAGATATGCTGAAAAGATGTATTTCCGTACCTATGGTAAGCACGGCGCATTGGGTGTTTTCTTTAAAGCAGCCTGCAAAAATGCTGACGCGCTGGGGTGATAAGACAATCGCTGTGAGCGCCGATATAAAAAATTATCTTATCGATAACTATAAAATTTATCAGGATAATATTAAGGTCACGGTAAACGGAATAGACACAAGTAAATTCAAGGAAAGTGAAAAGGATTTCAAGCGCAACAAAATTATACACATCAGCCGTTTAGATGAAGGCAGAGTCAAAACCGCCCTTGCGCTCATCTCTATCGCGCCAACACTATCCAAAAAATACAAGAATTTAGAAATAGAAATCATAGGGGGCGGTGATTGCGAAGAAAAGGTCAGACAGGCGGCGCAAAGGGCGAACAAAGCCTCTTGTCGCGACGTTGTAATTCTGCGTGGAAAAAGAACCGATATTGACGCCTTTCTTTCAAGAGAAAAATGCGTTTTTGTAGGTGTATCGAGGGCGGCGCTTGAGGCAATGTCCTGCGGATATCCCGTCATTCTTTCGGGAGACGAGGGGTATGAGGGAATTTTCGACGCAAACGACGCGCAAAAAAGCATTATCTCTAACTTTTGCTGCAGAGGCGCAGAAAAGCTAAACGAAAAAAAGCTTATTGAAGATATTGAATATTTACTGAATAACCGAGAGCTTTCACTTTCTCTCGGCAAAAGAAACCGAGCCTTTATAGAGCGTCATTACTCTATAAGCAGAATGGCAGAGGATGCTTTATCTGTTTACAAAAGCGTCTTGAAATTCAAAAAATCTCCCAAGGTCATTATATGCGGCTATTACGGATATGGTAATATAGGAGACGAGGCAACGCTTGAAGAAACGGTGAAAGAGCTTCATAGAGAAAATATAAGCGACATAACCGTGCTTTCCAAAAAGCCAAAGGGTACGTCAAAAAAATTAGGCGTCAAGGCGATATACAGATATAATTTTATAAAGATAAAGCGCGAGATGAAAAAATGCGATATTTTTATGCTTGGAGGGGGAAACCTTCTGCAAAACCAGACGAGCAACCGTTCTCTTCTCTACTACGGAGAGCTGTTAAAGCTCGCAAAAAGGCATAACGCGCGGTGCTTCTGTTATTCCTGCGGAATAGGTGAGCTACAAGGTGAAAAATGGATAAATTTTGTCAAAGAGGCGCTCTTATGCTGCGAAAGGGTTATTGTGAGAAGCGAAAATGACGCTAAAGCGATTTACGAGCTGTCAAAAGAAATTCCCGTAAAGACCTCTTGCGATATTGTATTCCTTAGGGAATGTAACGAGGACAATTACCTGAAATCAAGATTTTCACATCTGGCGGGCAAGAAATACGCGATTTTTGCATTAAGAGAGCCGAGAAAGGATAGAAAAAGCTTCATAGAGAATTTCGCCCTTGCTTTGAAAAAGGTCTGTGAAAAAGAAGGTATTTATCCCGTTTTTATAACTATGCACAGCCGAATGGACAAAAAAATAACCGAAGACGTAATAAAAGCGGCGAAATGTGGAAATATAGAGAAGCTTTCATGCGCTTCAGAGGTTATATATTTATTAAAAAGAGCAGAATTTGCTTGCGGTATGAGAATGCATTTTATGATACTCTCTTTAATTGCCGACACTCCCTTTATTTCAATTTCATATGACACGAAATGCTCATATATATACGAAGAATTGTTGAAGTATAATAAAAACGCCATATTACAGCACCTATCCGATTTTGATTTTCAAAATGCCTTTTATAACATTTTAAATGAAAAGAAAAACAGGAATTCAAATGAAGAAAAGCCTGATTCTTTTATAGAAAAAGAAAGGGGCAATTTCCTTTTTACACTTGAAAATAACGAATAAATGTGCTATACTGTTCTAAAATCAATTTGTTGAGGGGAAAGCAATATGAAGGTATGCGTTTTCGGAGCTTCCAGCGATAATATAGACGCTTCATATTTTGAAGCGGTAGAGGATCTGGGAAGAAAATTGGCGAAAAACACTCACACGGTAGTCTTTGGCGGTGGCGCTCACGGACTTATGGGCGCAGTTGCGAGGGGCGCTGCTGAAAACGGTGGGGAGATTATAGGTATCGCGCCGTCTTTTTTTGACGTGAGAGATATTCTCTACAAGGATAGCGGAGAGCTTATTTTCACAGAAACAATGGCAGAGCGTAAAAAAATTATGGAAGATATTTCCGACGCTTTTATAGCAGTACCCGGAGGCGTAGGCACCTTTGAGGAATTCTTTGAGGTTCTCACACTTAAGCAGCTTCAAAGGCACAATAAGCCACTCGTTATTTTCAACGTAAATCATTATTACGACAAGCTCGAAGAGCTTCTTTCGGAAATTGTCCAGCGAGGCTTTATGAAGCAGGAATGTAAAGACGTATATAAGGTTTGCCATTCTGCCGAAGAATTAATAGCGTATATTGAAAACTATAACGAAACTATAGAAAACGTAAAGAAGTATTGATGAACAAATAAAAATCCCCCGTCTGTGGTGACGCGTCCTTTAAAACGGACGAGTGAAATTCACCGACGGGGGATTTTAAAATAGATTCAATTATTCTTCAACGATAAATGCAGCGATCTTGTCAAAAAGCTCTGCGCAGTCGTCGCAATGCGCTGTGAGCTTTATAGGCTTAAGCAGATCAAGACTGAAAATTCCCATAATAGATTTTGCATCTACCACATATCTTCCCGAAGACAAATCAATATCTATATCGGTAGTAGTTACGATATCCACCAAGGTGCGAACATCCTGAATTGTCGAAAGACGAATATATACGGTCTTCATAATTTAACCTCTTTTCTTTTGATTTTTTTAAATTATACCAAAAATATATTTATTTGTCAATAGAGTCGGGTAATAATATATTCGTCAAATTTTTCATTTTTATTTTTTTGCGTTATTTCCTTTGCTTTATAATAAGATTTGATTTTTTCGTTATCAAAAAATGAATAAATTTGTAAATTTTTAAAATTGGGACTTGAATTTTTTAATATAAGGTGTATAATATTGAATGTAGTTATAATTATATATAAATTCATGGAGGTTTATCATGTTAGTATCAGCAAAAGAAATGCTTACGAAAGCAAAAGAAGGACATTATGCCGTAGGTCAGTTCAACATTAACAACCTTGAATGGACCAAAGCTATTCTCCAGACAGCGCAGGAATTGAATTCTCCTGTAATTCTCGGTGTTTCCGAGGGCGCAGGAAAATACATGTGCGGTTACAAAACCGTTGTAGGAATGGTTAACGGTATGCTTGAAAACCTTAATATCACAGTTCCTGTAGCTCTTCATCTTGACCACGGCTCTTATGAAGCTGCTCTCGCTTGTATTGATGCAGGCTTCTCTTCCGTAATGTTCGACGGCTCTCATTATCCTATTGAGGAAAACATTGAAAAGACAAAAGAGCTTGTTCGCATAACAAACGAAAAGAACGTTTCCCTTGAAGCTGAGGTTGGTGCTATCGGCGGCGAAGAGGACGGCGTTATAGGCGCAGGTGAGTGCGCAGATCCCGATGAATGCAAAATGATTGCAGATCTTGGAGTTACAATGCTCGCTGCAGGTATAGGTAACATTCACGGAAAGTACCCTGCAAACTGGGCAGGTCTTTCCTTTGAAACATTAGACGCAATTCAAAAGAAAACAGGCGCTATGCCCTTGGTTCTTCACGGTGGCACAGGCATTCCCGCTGATATGATCAAGAAGGCTATCAGTCTCGGAGTTTCCAAGATCAACGTAAATACAGAATGCCAGCTTACATTTACTGCTGCTGTACGTAAATACATTGAGGACGGCAAGGACTTGACAGGAAAGGGCTTCGACCCCAGAAAGGTACTCGCTCCCGGTGTAGAGGCTATTAAGGCAACAGTAAAAGAAAAAATGGAGCTTTTCGGTTCCATCAATAAGGCGTAATTTAATTTTTGTATGAACAGTTCTACAATTTTAACGCGTAACAGCTTACTCGGGCGTGAGCTTGTACGGGCGCTTGAGTCCAGATTTTTCGATGCCTATTACTGTGACTGCCGAGAAGATGCGGTAGCAAAAGCATTATCGCTCATTAAAGAGGGCTCTACGGTAACCTGGGGAGGCTCGCAGACTATACGTGATATAGGTCTTGTGTCGGCTGTAAAGAACGGAAATTTCACCGTGTATGACCGTGATGACGTTCCCTCCTCGCAGAGAGCCGAATTCGCGAAAAAGCACTTCTTTTCAGACGTGTACCTTACAAGCGCAAACGCGATCACGGAGGACGGCATTCTCTTTAATATAGACGGACGTGGAAACAGAGTCGCTTCAATGATTTACGGCCCTGAAAACGTAATAGTCGTCGTCGGCATAAACAAGGTAGTAAAGGACCTCGACGCCGCTATTTCCCGCGCGAGAAATACCGCCGCGCCGATAAACGCTCAGCGCTTTGATATTCAGACGCCGTGTAAATTAACGGGAAAATGCGCCGACTGTAAATCAGCAGACTGTATCTGCTCTTATATGGTCGCTACAAGGATGTGCAATCCACCGAAGAAGATAAAGGTTATTATTGTAGGCGAAAATTTCGGATTTTAATTTTCTTATGTGCCTGTCTCAAACGTTGAATTTGAGACAGGCTCTTTTTTATTCTCTTTCATATATAATTTTATAAATTACTCTTGACAACGCATATGTTTTGGTGTATAATTGTATACAACAAGCAAGGAGGATAATATAATGCTCGAAATTTCCAATAAAACTAACCTACTTGAACAGAAAGCATATAAGTATTCTTTACAGGACATAGCTTCTCCTAACCTGTATAGAGAGATATACAGCTATTCCGAGGTTCCGAAGGTTCCCTTTAACCATAGGCGCGTTCCTATGAATATGCAGGAAGAGATATGGATTACGGATACGTCTATGCGTGACGGTCAGCAGTCTGTTGAGCCTTATACTGTAGAAAACATTGTAGAGCTTTACAAATTGCTATCAAAGCTCGGAGGTCCGAAAGGAATAATCCGTCAGTCCGAATTTTTCATTTACAGCAAAAAAGACCGAGAAGCTGTGGAAAAATGTATGAGCCTCGGCTATAAATTCCCCGAAATAACGACCTGGATACGCGCTAACCGCGAGGACTTCAAATTGGTGCGTGATTTGGGTATCAAGGAAACGGGAATTTTGGTTTCAGCGTCAGATTATCATATTTTCCATAAGATGGGAATGACCAGAAAACAGGCTATCGATCATTATATAGCTACGATTTCAGACGCATTCAACGCAGGACTTGTTCCGAGATGTCATTTGGAAGACATCACGCGCGCTGATTTTTACGGATTCGTAGTTCCCTTTGTAAATCTGCTTCAGGATATGTCGAAGGACGCGGGAATTCCTGTAAAAATTCGCGCCTGTGACACGATGGGATACGGCGTTCCCTATACGGAGGTTGCGCTTCCCCGAAGCGTACCCGGTATAATATACGGTCTTCAGCATTATTCTGACGTTCCGCCCGAAATGATAGAATGGCACGGACACAACGACTTTTACAAGGCGGTGGCGAACGCTTCTACTGCCTGGTTATACGGCGCTTGCGCGGTTAACACCTCCCTTTTGGGTATCGGCGAAAGAACGGGAAACATTCCGCTTGAGGCTATGGTGTTTGAATATGCTTCCTTAAAGGGAACTCTTGACGGCATGGATACCACCGTTATTACTGAAATAGCCGAATACTTTGAGCATGAAATGGGATACAAGATTCCCCCCATGACTCCCTTTGTAGGAAAGAACTTCAACGTAACGAGGGCGGGAATTCACGCTGACGGACTCTTAAAGGACGAGGAAATATATAATATTTTCGATACCGATACGCTTCTTAATAGATCGGCGGCGGTTGCTATAAGCAAAACGTCGGGTCTTGCAGGTATCGCCTACTGGATAAACCGTAACTATTGCTTAAAGGGAGATAAGAAAATCGACAAAAGAGATCCCCTTGTAATCAAGCTTAAGGAATGGGTTGACGCCGAATATGAGGACGGACGTCAAACCGTATTAAGCGATATTGAGATTGAGAACAAAATTGCAGAAATTACGAACGGAAGCTTTCCGCAATAAGGCTAAAAAGAGGGTAGATTATGAAAAACGAATCCTTAGCTGACAAGGTTTTTGAGCAGCTTGAAGCTGATATTTTAGAGGGAAAATACGCGGCAGGTGAAACAGTTACCGAAATAGAGCTTTCAAACAAGTTTCAGGTAAGCCGTACTCCCATTCGAGAAGCTATAAGGCGTCTTGAGCAGGAAAGCCTTGTTTCCGAATCAGGCAAAGGAATAAAAATACTCGGCATAAGCAGTAAGGACCTTTCGGACATTTACGATATAAGAATGAGAATTGAAGGTCTTGCCGCGCGATTTGCCGCCGAGCATATCACCGACGATGAGCTTGAAAAGCTATCAGAGATTATTGAGTTACAGGAATTTTACACTTCAAAGCAAAAAATGAATTACGTAAAGGATGCCGACTCTAATTTCCACGATATTATTTATCACTCCTGCAACAGTACTACGCTCACCGACATTCTCGGCTCTCTTCACCGAAAAATTCAAATGCAGAGGAAGGCCTCGCTTGAAAACAAATCGAGAGCAAGAGACGCTGTAAATGAGCATAAGGAAATATATGAGGCGCTGAAAAAACGTGATCCCGACCTTGCCGAAAAGCTTACCATACAGCACATAAAGAACGCGAAGGAAAACCTGACGAACATTTTGTCTATGCACAATTAAGGAGAAAAAATGGGACTTACAATTGCACAAAAAATAATAAAAGCTCATCTCTTGGAAGGAGAAATGACTACAGGCGCTGAAATTGCGCTTAAAATTGACCAGACACTTACCCAAGACGCAACAGGAACGATGGCTTATCTCGAATTTGAGAGCATAGGTATTCCCCGAGTAAGAACTGAACGCTCTGTTGCTTATATTGACCATAACACTCTTCAGTCCGGCTTTGAAAACGCCGACGACCACCTATATATTCAAAGCGTGGCAAACAAATACGGAATTTATTTTTCCCGTCCCGGAAACGGAATTTGCCATCAGGTGCATCTTGAGCGCTTTGGAAAGCCTGGAAAAACACTTATAGGCTCTGACAGCCATACCCCCACGGGTGGCGGTATCGGTATGCTTGCTATGGGTGCGGGCGGTCTCGACGTAGCTGTGGCAATGGGTGGCGGCGCATATTATATCACAATGCCCAAAATGTACAAGGTAAATCTCAAGGGAAAGCTCAGAGACTTTGTTACCGCAAAGGATATAAGCCTCGAAATTCTGCGTATTCTCTCTGTAAAGGGCGGCGTGGGAGCCATCATTGAATGGGGTGGCGAGGGAATTAAATATCTCTCCGTTCCAGAGCGCGCAACCATTACTAATATGGGCACAGAGCTTGGAGCTACCACTTCTATTTTCCCATCAGACGAGGTGACACGGAAGTTCCTGAAGGCCGAAGGTCGCGAAGCTGATTTCATTCCGCTTGAAAGCGACAGTGACGCCGAATATGACAAAATAATAGAAATTGATCTCTCGGAATTAAAGCCTCTTATTGCTCAGCCGCACAGTCCCGATAATATTATAGAGGTCAAAGCGTTAGAGGGGACAAAGGTCGATCAGGTATGTATCGGCTCATGCACTAACTCTTCCTTGCAGGATATGCTCAAGGTTGCAGCGATTCTTAAGGGAAAAACCATTTCCCCGTCTGTCAGTCTTTCCATCTCTCCCGGCTCAAAGCAGGTGCTTACAATGTTGTCAGACTGCGGAGCTCTGTCGGATATGATAGCGGCGGGCGCGCGTATTCTCGAATGCGCGTGCGGTCCTTGCATAGGAATGGGCTTTTCTCCTAACTCAGGCGGCGTCAGCCTGAGAACCTTTAACCGAAATTTCGAGGGCAGAAGTGGAACGGCAGACGGAAAGGTATATTTGGTTTCTCCCGAAACGGCTGCGGCTGCCGCGCTAAACGGATATATAACCGACCCTCGTTCTCTCGGAAAAATGCCGAAAATAAAGCTTCCCTCGAATTTCAAAATTAACGACAATGCGATTATCACTCCCGCGCCCGAAGGTGAGTCAGCGTCACTTGAGGTACGCAGAGGTCCGAATATCAAGGAATTTCCCGATACAGAGCCCCTTTCCGACAAAATAGAGGCGCCTCTACTTTTAAAGGTCGGGGACAATATTACAACTGACCATATTATGCCTGCGGGAGCAAAGATTCTTCCCTACCGTTCAAATATACCTTACCTCTCCCAATTTTGCTTCGGAGTATGTGATAAAACCTTCCCCGAAAGAGCTAAAGAGGCGAAAAAAGGCTTTATTGTAGGCGGAAGCAACTACGGACAGGGCTCCTCGCGCGAGCACGCTGCGCTGGTGCCTCTCTATCTTGGTGTAAAGGCGGTCATTGCGAAGAGCTTCGCAAGAATTCACGCGGCAAACCTTATAAACGCGGGAATCATTCCGCTTACGTTTAAAAACCCCGACGATTTTGACACTCTTAAGCAGGACGATATGCTTTCTCTCGAAAATCTGTATTCTGGTCTTGAAAGCGGAGTTATCACGCTCACTGTAAACTCTACTGAAAAAATCGAGCTTTCCTGCTCATTCACCGAAAGACAAAGAGCTATTCTTTTGGCGGGCGGTCTTTTAAAATATACGAAATCAAGCACTAACTGAAAGAGGGAAAACGAAATGGAAAAATACATAGAAGAGGCGACAGCGCATTTCAAAAAGCTCTTATGCGAGCAGTTAGAGCGCGCAAAAAGAATGGAAAGCGCTGAAAAGCCAAAGGATTTTTCTAAACAGGGAAAAATAACTATCGGCGTATGCTACGGCGACGGAATAGGTCCTATCATATGCAAGGAAGCTGAAGCGCTTATAAGGGCGCTTTTAAAGGAAGAGCTTGAAAGCAAAAGAATAGAGCTGAAGGCAATAGAAGGTCTCACTATTGAAAACCGAGAAAAATGCGGTCAGGCGATTCCCGACGCAGTTCTCTCTGAAATTAAAAAATGCGACATTCTTTTGAAAGGCCCTACGACTACGCCTAACGGCGGAACTATGGAAAGCGCAAACGTGGCTTTGCGTCGCGAGCTTGATTTATATGCCAATATGCGCCCCATTTCCATCCCCGAGCAAGGCATTGACTGGGCTTTCTTCCGTGAAAACACGGAGGGCGAATATACTCTGGGAAGCAAGGGTATTGAAATTCCCGAAAAATTAGCGATGGACTTCAAGGTAACCACAGATATGGGAACGAAGCGAATTGCGCGCTCCGCGTTTGAATATGCGAAAGCGAACGGCAAAAAACGTGTTTCCATTGTTACAAAAGCGAATATAATGAAAAAAACCGACGGAAAATTCAGCAAAATCTGTCACGAAATCGCTAAAGAATATCCCGACATACTGTGCGATGAATGGTACATAGACATTATGTGCGCTAATCTGGTAAACGAAAAAATCAGAAGCGATTTCGAGGTTATTCTCTTGCCTAATCTGTACGGAGACATTATTACAGATGAAGCCGCGCAAATTCAAGGCGGTGTCGGCACGGCGGGAAGCGCCAACATAGGCGATCAGTACGCTATGTTTGAAGCGATCCACGGCAGCGCGCCCCGAATGATAGAGGAAGGTATCGGCGATTACGCTAACCCCTCAAGCATATTTGTAGCGTGTGAAATGATGCTTCGCCATATAGGAATGCAAAGGGCTGCCGAAAAGCTGCAAAGGGCTATGTCGATCTGCACGGAAACAGAAAAGAAGGTAGTCGTAACGGGTAACCGCGACGGAGCCAAATGCAAGGATTTCGCCGCTTACGTTATAGAAACTATAAGCAAGCTTTGACTTGATCTTAAATTCATGTAAAAAACAGGCGTTTAGTCATCGGCAGAAGACAAAACGCCTGTTTTATATTATCTTACATATCAGAATTATTTTTTGGGAATGATTTTTTCAATTCCGCCCATATAGGGACGAAGCGCGAGAGGAATATTTACGGAGCCGTCCTCGTTTAAATTATTTTCAAGGAAGGCTATAAGCATTCTCGGAGGAGCAACTACGGTATTATTGAGCGTGTGCGCAAAATACTTTCCGTCCTTTCCGTTTACACGGATCTTAAGGCGACGCGCCTGAGCGTCTCCAAGATTAGAGCAGCTTCCGTCCTCGAAATACTTTTTCTGTCTGGGGGACCATGCCTCAACGTCTATAGACTTCACCTTAAGGTCTGCAAGGTCGCCCGAACAGCATTCAAGCGTTCTTACGGGAATGTCAAGCGAACGGAAGAGGTCAACTGTGTTCTGCCAAAGCTTATCAAACCAGACCTTGCTTTCCTCAGGCTTACAAACAACTATCATCTCCTGCTTTTCAAACTGATGGATACGGTACACGCCGCGCTCTTCAAGTCCGTGCGCGCCCTTCTCCTTACGGAAGCAGGGCGAATAGCTTGTCAAGGTATAAGGCAGCTCTGCCTCAGGCAAAATTCTGTCAATAAACTTACCTATCATAGAATGCTCGCTCGTGCCTATAAGATACAGGTCCTCGCCCTCGATCTTATACATCATAGCGTCCATTTCGGCAAAGCTCATAACGCCTGTTACTACGTCGCTTCTTATCATAAAGGGTGGAATGCAGTAAGTAAAGCCACGCTCTATCATAAAATCACGAGCGTAGGATATTACGGCAGAATGAATACGGGCAATATCTCCCATAAGGTAATAGAATCCGTTTCCGGCAACTCTGCGCGCGCTATCGAGGTCTATTCCACAAAATCTTTCCATAATATCGGTGTGATAAGGAATTTCGAAGTCGGGCACAACAGGCTCTCCGTACTTCTGCACCTCTACGTTCTCGCTATCGTCCTTGCCTATCGGAACGGATGGATCTATGATGTTAGGAATGGTCATCATAATTCTCTTTATCTTTTCTTCAAGCTCGGCTTCCTTCGCCTCGTCGGAGGCAAGAAGCTCTGACTGCTCGCTTACCTTCTTTTTAGCCTCTTCAGCCTCTTCCTTTTTGCCCTGAGCCATAAGAGCGCCTATCATCTTGGAAAACTTATTTCTGTTTGCGCGAAGCTCGTCAGCCTCCTGCTTCAGTCTTCTGTTTTCCGCGTCAAGAGCTATAACCTCGTCGACAAGAGCGAGCTTACTGTCCTGAAACTTCTTTCTGATGTTCTCCTTTACGATTTCAGGGTTTTCTCTGACAAATCTTAAATCCAGCATTTTTATTTCCTCCAAAAATTATTTACAAAAAAATAAGAGTCCTTCGCCGCCAAAAAATGGGACGAATCGACTCCGTGTTGCCACCCAAATTGTCGGACAATGCCGACCTCTCTCTTATGCTGTAAAGGGCATTTCCCTTCGGCTTTCACCGAAAACTCCGAAAGTGGATACAAAAAAACACAATACTGTCTTTCAGCGCGCGACAGCTCTCTGCAAATGCATTTAATTGATAGCTTTCATCATAGTTCTAAACAATTGTTATATACTGTTAATTCAATTCTTGATGAAAACATTATAATATATATTTGTCAAAAAATCAATAGAATTTCCAAATATTTTTTATATTTATATAAATATTTTTATTTTATTTTTCTAAAAGATTGCCTTATCTAAAAAACTGTGCTATAATTATTAAGTTAAAACAATTATTTTTCGGAGTTAATTATGATTGATATTTCTACACTTTTTAGCAGTGTCTTTCTTCTGCTTCTGATGGTTATCCCAGGCATTTTAATGTCTAAATTCGGCTTGTCAAATAAGCTGTTCGGCAAAGGAATATCTAATTTAATACTGTACGTTACACAACCCGCTTTGATCATTCACGCATATATAAGGGACTTTGATAAAGAGGTTTTTATACGCGCGGGAATTGTGCTTCTTTTATCGGTTGTGTCTCATCTGATTGCTACCATTATTGCCTTTAACATTTATAAGAAATATCCTGATGATATAAAGCGTGTGCTTCGCTTCGCCACTATTTTCACTAACGCGGGATATATGGGTATCCCTCTCATCACAAGCATTTTAAACGACGAGGCAGCTATCTATGCTTCAATATACGTAATAGTTTTTAACGTTTTCGTCTGGACTGTCGGCTGCTATATTTATACTGACCAGAAAAAATATATTTCGATAAAAAAAGCCCTGTTGAACCCTGCCGTAATATCTACTTTGATAGGCTTGCTTATATTTATTCTTCCTATAAACGCTTATATACCGGACGTAATAAACGGAGTTTTAGTGTCGCTTAAGGATATGGTAGCGCCGCTTTCTATGCTCCTTATCGGATTACAGCTTTCAAGCGTCAAGGTAAAAGAGCTTTTTTCGGATTTGGCTATGTATAAATACTTAATCTTAAGAATGCTGCTGATCCCTTTCGCGATATTCGCCGTATTAAAGGTTGTTTCCCTGTGCGGATACAGCGATCCCACAGTGATGACGGTAATCCTTGTCTGCTCCGCCACCCCTGCGGCAACCGCGACCTCAATGTTTGCTGAAATTTTTGACGGCAACTCTGCCTATTCAAGCAAAATCGTATCTCTTTCCACGATTTGTTCCTTAGTTACAATGCCTGTTGTAGCTATGCTCTTAAATTTATAATTATCTGCCGTATCTTTCGCATTTTTCTCTTATTTTATCTGACAGCTCGCGTGTTAAATATTCCTCTGAAATTCTTATGCGCCAATTTCCCTGTAATACTGAGGGGGTATTTATTCTTGCCCTGTCATCAAGACCTAAATAATCCTGAATGGAAAAAATGGCAATGTCTGCCTTGCTTTCAAGTCCTGCCCGTATTATTTCTTCGGAAAGCGCGGCAGGATTTTTGTTTTCTACGTTAAAATAATTACACGCAAAATCAAATTCTCCGCTATCGCACGTAGAAAAATATCCGTATAGCGTTTGATTGTCGTGAGTGCCCCCGTAAACTACACAGTTTTCTTCAAAATTGTGCGGCAAGTGTGTGTTGTCATACCCAGAAGAAAATGCGAACTGTAAAACCTTCATTCCGGGAAAGCCCTTTTCGTACAACAGATTATTGACCTCATCTGTCACTATTCCGAGATTTTCCGCTATTATTTTTATTTTATCAATATCATTCCACGAGTCTATTAAATTTTTTCCGGGACCTCTGTTCCACCTTCCGTTTTTCGCGTCAGATGCGCCGTAGGGCACCGAATAATAGTTTACAAAGCCTATAAAGTGATCTATGCGTACGGCGTCGTATAATACCGACGAATGCAAAAGTCGCTTTTTCCACCACGAATACCCGTCATTTCCCATAGCATTCCAATTATATATGGGATTCCCCCAGAGCTGTCCGTCGCCTGAAAAGCTGTCAGGCGGGACTCCCGCCACCTCTAAAGGATATCCGTCATCGTCGAGTAAAAACAAATGCTTATTTGCCCATACGTCACTGCTGTCTAACGAGACGTATATAGGCAGGTCTCCGATAATTGTAATCCCTTTTTCGTTAGCGTACGATTTCAATGCTTTCCATTGAGAAAAAAAGACGAATTGAATATATTTCCAAAAAACGATTTCCCTTTCGTTTTTTAAAGAGAACTCGCGCAAGGCTTCCCTGTCATGCCTTCTTAATTTTTCATCTTCCCATTCGAGCCATGACAAATGACCGTTTTTCTCTTTAATAGCCATAAAGAGCGAAAAATCATCAAGCCAGAATTCATTTCTTTTACAAAAGGCGGCGTATTCTTCTTCGCGCTCGTTTGGTACTCCGAGAAAGTTCTGCCTTAAGATTTTTATTCTTTTTTGAAATAATTCGGAATAATCTATATATTCTGAAAATTCACGCTCTTGCTCTTTTATAGCGTATTCGGGCAAAAATTCCGATATATCCAGAAAGTACGGATTTCCCGCAAAAGCGCAGCTGCTTTGATACGGACTGTCGGCATACCCTGTAGGATTTATGGGCAAAATTTGCCAATATTTTTGTCCCGCCTCCTTTAAAAAATCCACAAATCTGTAGGAAGATTCGTCCATAGCGCCTATTCCGTATTTAGACGGCAGAGAAAAAATGGGCAGTAAAATTCCTGCCCCTCGTAAAAACCGTTCTTGCTTATCCATATTCTTCTCCCTTTATCCCTTTACTGCCCCTGCTACTACACCTTTAATTATATACTTCTGGGAAAATGCATAGAACAATATTATAGGAATAATTGCTAAAACGAGCATAGCCATCAGCGCTCCCATATCTCTCGAGCCGTATCCGCCCTGTAAATACTGCACCGCTACGGGAATGGTTTTATATTTCGAGCCTATAACGAGATAAGGCAATAAATAATCATTCCATATCCACATAACGTTTAATACCGCAACGCTTATAGCAGTAGGCTTTAATATCGGAAGCACCACCTTGAAAAATATACCTATCGGATTGCACCCGTCTATTTCCGCCGCTTCCTCTATAGCGATAGGCATTCCCTTTATAAAGCCCGAAAAGAGCAAAACGGAAAGTCCCGCGCCAAAGCCGAGATAAATAAAAATAATGCCTATCGGATTTTCGAGCGACAAGACGTTTGCCACCTTTGACATTGTAAACATTACCATTTGAAACGGAACTATAATGCTGAAGACGTATAAATAATAAAGAGCGTTAGTAATCCGGTTTTTAAAACGGGTAATATACCATCCTGTCATTGAGGTAAAAAGCAGTATTGCGGCAGTGGAAAATACGGTTATAAACAAGGAATACGCAAACGAAGTGAAAAAATCTATGCGTACTACGCCGTTTACATAGTTTTGTATTCCCACAAAGGTCTCGCCATTCGGTAAGGAAAAGGGCGCGGAAGAGATATAAAACTGACCTTTAAATGAATTTATCGCGACAATAATCACAGGCAGAATAAAGGCTACAGAAACAATAATCAACAAAACGGTTATAACAACGTTTACACCTTTTCTTTCCTTCATGATTAGACCTCTTTATCTGACGTTAATTTTAACTGTATGGCGGCAATAAGCGCTACCATTATAAAAAATATCACTGCCTTTGCCTGTCCTACTCCCTCACTGCCAACACTGCCGTAAAAGGTATTGAATATATCCAGCGCAAGCATAGACGTTTCTTTTGAAGGCGCGCCTCCCGTCAAAGCGTAGTTCTGGTCAAACATTTTAAAAGAGTTCGTCAAGGTCAAAAACGTGCATATAGCTATTGCAGGCCTTACCAAAGGAATTGTAATATGACGCAAACTCTGCCAATATCCTGCGCCGTCAATTGACGCAACCTCGTGCATTTCTGACGGTATATTTTGCATTCCCGCGATATAAATAATCATCATATAGCCGATGAGCTGCCAATTAGTGAGAACTATCAAGCCCCAGAAGCCATACGTGGCAGAAAAGGTTATATCCACTCCGAGAGAGCGCAACACGCCGTTTATTATGAGTTGCCATATATAGCCAAGCACGATGCCGCCTATAAGGTTTGGCATAAAAAACACAGTTCTGAAAAAATTTCTTCCCTTTATTTCACGTGTTAAAAGCAACGCCAAGGCAAAGGCGAGGACGTTTACGCTTATTACAGAGACTACTGTGAATTTCACGGTAAACCAAAGCGCATTCAAGAAGTCTCTGTTTGAGGTAAATACCTCAATATAGTTCTGAAATCCAACCCACCTTGCGTTTGTTACGGTGGTAAATTCGGTAAAGGACAAGTATACGCCCATAACGAACGGTATTAAAAACGCCACTAAAAACGCAACAAACGTAGGCAGAATGAAAACGGGAAAATAGCGTTTTAAAAAGCTCCGCATTTTATTTTCCGGCTTCCTCTTTCCAACGGGTAACAAAGGTTTCCTTTACAGAATCCCAAGTCATATTTCCCTGCGCGTACTGTAATAAAGCCGCGCCAAAATCGTTTTTAAAATTCATGCTTGGAAAAACGGTGAAATTCCAAGGCACTGTTGTGATGTTTTCCTTTTTCATCCATTCATTTACTTGAATTGAGAGAGGGTCTGACGACAATTCAGAGGAATCGAAGGTATCAAAGGGTGTTATAAAATTCAGCTTTTCGGTAACGTATTCCTTGCCGCTGTCGCTTGAATAAAGCCAATAGAGGAAATCGGCGGCTTGCTTCTGCTTCTCTTCACTGACTTGAGAATTGATGCACAAAAAGGTCTCCGAAGTCGGTGGCCAAGCGGGC
>JAZQGJ010000029.1:0-2767 GCA_045539995.1 Eubacteriales bacterium | reverse complement strand
ATCCCAGCTTCTCTTCTGAATTTAACATTGACGGTTCTAATTTGGTTATTTATCGTTCAAATACGGCTATGTTCCCTGCGGATTCGACTGCTTATCCGATGTATTTGTCGGGCGGTAAGGGCGTTACCAATACGTATTCGTTTACCTACGGCTTCAATTATCAGGATGAGTCGGAATATAAATTTGACTTTAATGCGTACTCAACGGGAAAGGTTCGCTACACGTATACTATAACCTCTACGGCATCCTATTCAGGCTACGTTACTAACTCGGGACAGTTCTCAAAGATTGCAGGCAGTGATTACAATATCTACGCTATGCGTGTTTATGAAAAGGAGCTTGATGCTGCCGAGATCAGACAGAACCACTTCGCTGATATAGCTTTGATAAACGAGCTTGACATTTCCAAGTTTGTAAAAGCTACCGAAGAAGAAAAGCAGGCAGTTTACACGGCATTTGAAAAAGTAAGTGCGAGCGCGGGTAAAGACACAATTCAGGCGACGCTTGACGCTGCATTGCCCGAAGAAGAGGTTATCACCTACGATTATTACGACCTCTTCGTTACAGACCAGATGCTCTATCATCTGAACTTTGCTGAGCTTGAGGAAACAGGTACGAAGTTAGGCAGTCAGAGCGCAACGAATGCTTATCTCGTATATATGAGTGATAAAATGACCGGAAATCCCTTCTGGGGTAGCTTCATATCTTTAAAACGCGACGGATATATAGAGCTTAATGAATCTCTTACGATTTATGGTGGTGGAGTTAAAGCAATGCTTGTGGAGGCGGGCGCCTTCTCAGTAGAGTACGTAACCGCTATGATAGCCGGAGCTTCCTCGGGACACTTTACAATCGGTCCCGGATATAATATGGGAACTAAAGCGGACCATTCGGTAGAATTCAATAAGGCAACGACCTATATGAATCCCCCTGTTATCAGTATAGCATCTCAGGAGGGCGTGCCCTTTGACGGTGAAAACGTAAATACGTATTCGTTTGCCTTCGACATTTCGAACCTCGCGGCGTATGACTTTGAGGTGTATGCTAACGGTAAGCATTACATCACAAAAACGGATATTGATTCTGGCGTAACTTCCTTTGCGCCTGCAGGAGCAATTTCATCTCCTGCGGCTGCTCCCAGAGACGTTTACGCTCTGAGAGTTTATGCGAAGCAGCTTAGCGCAAACGAGACGCTTCAGAACCACTTCGCTGATATCGTTACGATAAAAGCACTTGATTTGGACGTAGAGAAGTTCATTACACAGCTTACTCCCGATGAGAAGCTCTCGGTTTATAAGGCTTTCGAAGGACTGTCTGCAAGCGAGGATGCAAAGACACTTCAAGAGACTCTTGAAGAGGCTCTCGTAGGCACAGCCCTCGAGGTTCCGAAGGGAATGTTTGCTGACTGTGAGTCTCTTACAAGCATCACCGTTCTCGCTGAAAGCGCTCCCCAAATTCCCGCTGACGCATTTTCGGGCTCTTCCGTTGAAGAGATAGTAGTTCCCGCATCCGCTGTTCCTGCATACGAAGCGGCAGACGGCTGGTCCGACCTTGCAGGTGCTGTAAGACCTGTGACGGCTGATGATATTCTTACGTTTAAGGGTTATCAGGTTCGTCTCAATAAATCTCCCGGTATACGTTCTATGTATAGTATAGACAGAACTGCAATCGAGCTTCTCGAGGCAGAGAACAAGACAGTAATCGTCGGTTCTATAATGGCTGCCGCTACTGATACAAGAACAACACGTGCGGCTCTTACACTTCCCACGGACGACGCAGGCAAGTATGATCCGACACAAAAGATTGCCAACGCCGCTTATAAGGAAATTTACCACACTGGCGAAGGAACAGATGGAGAGGGTGTAATCGGACTCTTGACGAACGTAACTGACGCAGAGTACGAGTTCGCGTACACTACGACGTATACAGAAGCACAGACAAATTCATACGTCAACAGAGGCGCTCTCTACGTTGGATTCGTTGTAGTAATTGACAATGCAACCGGCGATGAGACAATCTTCTATACCAATGAGGTATCTCCCACGTTTGATGGCGACGATAACGGTGAGGCAATTTCGCTTTACGACCTGTATAATCACTTCAACGCAGATCCTCAATATGCAGACAATGAAATCTTCGAGATGGTTTTTGATGCAAAACAGGCAGCAGAAACACCTACAGAAGAATAATAACAAACTGTTTTAGTAATAAAACAAAAAGGCATAGAACGCTTTGCGTTCTATGCCTTTCCTTTTTCAGCCTTCTCCATCGGGCGCCGAAGCTGTGCAATAGCAGAAGGGGGACCACGATAGTGGTGGATGAGGTGTTATATTATCGCAGTGGCTTAAGATCGTAAAAGGTCAAGCCAAGATTTTTTAAAATATCCTGTGTGACCGCAGTAAAATTGTTTCGTATATTGTTGTTTGAATAACGTAAAACCGAAATTCCCCAAGCTGCTAAAGCTGCGTCCCTTTGCTCGTCTGCTTCTTTATGTTCAGGCAATAAATGCTGTCTGCCGTCAATTTCAATTACAACATTCTTTTCTGCTATGTAAAAGTCAACGATATAGTTTTCAATATTATGCTGTCGCCTGACGTTTAAAGGCAGCCTTTTTAAAAAGTCATACCAAAGATGCTTTTCTTCAGGTGTCATATTTTTTCGCAAAGCTCTTGCGTTTGAGACAAGCTTTTTGTTGTAGGGTATCATTTTTACTCCTTGTTATTTTACTCCTCATCCACCCACCTTTCCCTTCTCCCACAGGAGAAGG
>JAZQGJ010000028.1:0-71747 GCA_045539995.1 Eubacteriales bacterium | reverse complement strand
GCGCTTGCGCTTTGGAGATGCGTTCGATGAGCGTACGGAGTCACCAAAGAAAAGAAAACAGACACCCAAAAGGGCGTCTCAAGATTTCGGGAATCTCGCCTTTGGCGAGAATTCGCGCGCTTGCGGCTTACGAGCGAGCTCGACGCGCGCTGCACGGCGAATGCGAACCCAATCCAAAGCGCTTGCGCTTTGGAGATGCGTTCGATGAGCGTACGGAGTCACCAAAGAAAAGAAAACAGACACCCAAAAGGGTGTCTGTTTTCTTTGGTGACCCGTACGGGAATCGAACCCATGTTACAGCCGTGAAAGGGCCGTGTCTTAACCGCTTGACCAACGGGCCATGTGCGTTTTCTGTGCGGAATAAAGTGGTAGCGGAAGTCGGATTTGAACCAACGACCTGTCGGGTATGAACCGAATGCTCTAGCCAGCTGAGCTATTCCGCCATTTCCTCACGGAAGAACGCTTGTATATTATATCATCTCTTTTATGTTTTGTCAAGACCTTTTTTAAAAAAATTTTTTTGTTTTTTATATGTGTTTATTTTCTTGTTTTTTACATACATAATGGCTAATCTGCTATCTTTTTTTTCGCTTTTAATGTTTATTTCGCCTATTTTTATAAAAAAGAAAAATATTTTGTTGACTATTTTTTGTTTTTGTTATATAATTAACTTGTTATATTATATTTTAGGAAGGATTCTGCTCATTTGAGCGTTGAGAAAATGAAAAGAGTTTATAATTTTTCCGCAGGCCCTTCGATGCTTCCCCTTTCTGTTCTTGAAAAGGCGGCGTCCGAATTATTATGCTATGGCGATAGCGGCATGTCCGTTATGGAGATGAGCCACCGTTCAAAGGACTATGAGGGCATCATTCAAGGAGCTGAAGCCGCGCTTCGCAAGCTTATGAACATCCCCGACAATTACAAGGTTTTGTTCTTGCAGGGCGGTGCTTCAACACAATTTGCCGCAGTTCCTTTTAACCTCTTGTCTGAACGTAAATGCGCTGACTATATTATCTCAGGTCAGTTCTCCAAGAAGGCATATCAGGAAGCAAAGAAATACGGCGATATTGCAGTAGCCGCTTCAAGCGCTGGCTGTAACTTCACCGTTGTTCCCGACACAAATCAGACCGATTTCCGTCCCGATGCGGATTACGTTCACATTTGCTTTAACAACACAATTTACGGAACTAAATTCCACTATATCCCCGAGACAGGCGATATCCCGCTTGTTGCGGATATGTCCTCCTGCATTTGCTCCGAGCCTGTTGACGTTACCAAGTTCGGTCTTATCTATGCAGGCGCTCAGAAGAATATCGCTCCCGCAGGTCTTACTATCGTTATTGTTCGCGAGGACCTTATCGGCAATACACAGCCCGACTGCCCTTCTATGTTTGATTACAAGCTTATGGCAGACAACGACTCGATGTACAATACTCCTCCCTGTTGGTGCATTTATATGGCTAAGCTCGTGTTCGAGTGGATTCTGGATATGGGCGGTCTTGAAGAAATGAAGCGCAGAAATGAGGAAAAGGCGGCTATTCTTTACGACTACCTCGACTCTCAGTCCTATTATATCGCTCCCGTTGATAAAAAGAACCGTTCTATGATGAACGTAGTATTTATTACAGGCGACGCTGACCTCGACGCTAAATTTGCAAAGGAAGCCGCTGCTGCAGGTCTTAAAAACATAAAGGGACACCGTTCTGTCGGCGGTATGCGCGCGTCAATTTACAATGCTATGCCTAAAGAGGGCGTAGAGGCGCTCGTCGAGTTTATGGAAAAATTCGCAAAGGAAAATCCCAAGAGCGACGAAAATTGAGGAGACAAGATAAATGAAATCTATTAAGTTAATGAATAAAATTGCCGCAGTCGGAACTGATATTTTCGATCGCAACGAATATACGGTTTCCGATAGCGTAGAAAATCCCGACGCTATAATGGTGCGTTCCGCCTCCCTGCACGAAATGGAATTTTCCTCTAATCTTCAAGCCATTGCGCGTTGCGGCGCAGGCGTAAACAACATTCCCGTTGACAAATGCGCCGAGCAGGGCATCGTAGTATTTAACACTCCCGGCGCTAACGCAAACGGCGTTAAAGAGCTTGCCATCGCTGCTCTTATCCTCGCTTCCCGTAATATTTCGGGCGGTATCGAATGGGTTAAGACTCTTGAGGGCACAGAGGGAATTGCAAAGGCTGTTGAAAGCGGAAAGGGCGCGTATGTCGGCCACGAGCTTGCAGGAAAAGCTCTCGGCGTTATCGGTCTTGGCGCTATCGGTGGTATGGTGGCGAATGCCGCAAGACATCTCGATATGACAGTTTACGGATGCGACCCCTATATAACCGTAAATGCCGCTTGGGGACTTTCCCGCACGGTACACAAGGCTGCGACCTACGAGGATATCTATAAGAACTGTGATTATATCACTCTCCACGTTCCCGCAACTCCTGAAACAAAAAATCTCATCTGTGAAAAAACTCTTTCCATGATGAAGGACGGAGTAAGAATTATAAACCTCTCTCGCGCTGACTTGGTTAACGCAGAGGATATGAAGGCTGCTTTAGCTTCAGGCAAGGTGGCTTCCTACGTTACGGATTTCCCGACTGAAGCAACGGTTGGCGTTGACGGAATTATCAATATTCCCCATCTCGGCGCTTCCACGTATGAGTCCGAGGACAACTGCGCTGTTATGGCGGCGCATCAGCTTGACGAATATATGCAGAACGGTAATATTAAGAACAGTGTAAATTACCCCTCTGTTTCTATTCCTCATAACGGCGCGGCAAGAGTTTGTCTGCTTCATAAAAATATCCCCAACGTTCTTAACAACATCACCTCGGTTATCTCCGAGGAAGGCTTGAACATTGAAAACCTTTCAAACGGCTCAAAGGGCGAATATGCTTATACTATCGTAGAGCTTTGCGCTCTGCCCTCTGAAAAGGCTATAGCCGCTTTGAATAATATAAACGGAATGATAAAGCTCCGTCTCTTTGCATAAGATACAAAAACAAATATCAGCCTGTCAATTTTTATCGACAGGCTGTTTTTCTCTTTTTTCAAAGCAAAGTGCAAACGCATAGAACAGCAAAAAGAGCAGAATTTTTTCTGCTCTTTTTAATATGTAATTTTCTGATAAAGTCTATACCGCCAAGAACGAATTACGCATTGCCAAATATATCGTCAGAACCTACGTTGTTATCTCCTATAGAAATATTCATTATATCTACAGTCTCAATTATAATTAATTCGAATTGCGGTTTTCTATATTCTTTTTCCTCAATAAACATAGACCCCTCCAAAAATATATAAAATCAACGAGATTTCATCTAAACATTATTCACACACATATTATATATCATTTATTTTAGTTTGTCAATATGTTTTTATAATTTTTTTAATTATTTTTGCAAAAACAACATTTTTAGCGCTGCTCTACTGTTTTTTTGATTTCCTCGAACGAAAGTCCGTATTTTTCCGCAATATCTCTCGCATAACTCTTTCCGTCAGGCTTAGCGCGAATTATCTTGAAGGAACGCTTTCCTTCCTCTATTCCTGCCACCAGAGTATCAATCCTTATGCCCCCCTCGGAAAGCGAACGCTCGTTTATAGCATCTATTGAGGACGCCAATTCGTGCAAATGCGTCGAAAAGATGCCTCGGCAACGGCAAACGCTGAGTCCTGCGAGCATTTCGGCGGCAATATAAGACGCTTCATATGAGCCCGTAGAGGAAAGCGACTCGTCGAGTAATACCATGCTGTTCTCGCTCACAGAAGCAAAAATCTCGTGCAATCTCGCGCATTCCTCGCCAAGCCTACCCTTATCTATAGTAGTCTCAGCGCCGTCGGGAAAATGCGTAAAAATAGCATCAACGGGGCTTATTTTAGCACTTATAGCCGGCAAATAAAGCCCGAGCTGAACCATAGCCTGAGCAATTCCGAGCGCACAGGTGATAACCGACTTTCCACCTCGGTTGGGACCTGTAAGCACGAAAAATCTACCGTTATCATCAAATTTAAAATCGTTTGTGACTATCTCGTCGTCTATCTGCATAGCGACATCGGGGTTATAAAGGCCCTTTGCTTCAAAGCGCTTTTCCGACATGGGGAAAATCTCGGGGATACACAAGGGACAGTTCTTTTCCTTTAGCGCTCGCATAAGCTCGCCCGCCTTTGTAATGAACTCTATTTCGGGCAAAATTTTCAAAAGAAAATCGGTGTTGTCCAAAACGTATTCGTCTACTATCACGCGCCAAGAACGAACGGAGGAACGAAAAACCTCCTCGACTGCCGAGTTGAACGCTCCGATGAGCGCTTCCCTTCTATTATCCGACTGCCCCTTGCCGAAAGGAACTAAGGGCGCAATACAGGTCATAGAATCATTCTTAAAGCTCATACGCAGAATTTTATCGAGCATCTTTCCCGACTTAAAATTCTCTGCGTTGACAGATATGACACCTGCCTCATAGGGACGAAGCTGAGCGTCGAGGTTGACTCCCACAGTAATGCTTTTAACCTCGTGAACACGCGAGGCGAGGGCAGATAGCTTTTTATTAAGCTCCTTGTAATAATGGCTTTGCGCAAGGTGAGTAATTACTTCACAAAAATGAATAAAGGCTCTGCTCTTCAGCCTGTCGGAAACAGACGAAAGCCCCTCGTAGAGAGTATCGACACAGCTTACGTAAAGCTCTATTTCGGTTATACTGTAAAGATAGGACTCGCCTGCCGAAAGTGTTTTTGAATTATCCAGACGGCGAAGCTCGGTAATATCGAAAAGTATGGGCAACGCTCGGTTTAACGTTTCCGAAAGCTCGGAAATGCTCATAATATCGGCAAGGGCCTCCTGCCTGTATTCAATTACTTCTCGGTCACAGGTGAAAAAATATCTTATATCGCTGTTTTTCAATGAAAAAATACGTGAAAGCCCTAATTCCTCGCAAACCTCATCTCTTATATTCGGCAAGGAGGACACAAGCGAATGATCAGATTTTGACTGCTCGCTCGGATATATCAAGCTCAAAAAGGAATTTTCCATAAATTTCACCTGCCTAATTCATAATAAAATAAGTATATCACAAATATGACAAAAAATCAACAGTAAATAGATTAAATAAATTTCGCTTTAACCGACTCGCGTTTTTTCACGCTCTTTATGTCAATTTCTCTTATATTTTTGACTCGGATTTAAAAGTATAAACAGGGTTTGTATGCTTTTCTATGCCGTTAATTACCCGTGTGGGCCAATAGTCGTGCTGTGAATTCTGGTAAAGATTCATAGTCTTCTTGCTTTTTACCGCATTATATGCCGCTATGATACCCGACGGCGGGCACGTATAGTCCCCGAAGGCTACCTGTGAAAAGGCAATCTCGGATTTTATATATTCAGCAAAGAACACGCCGTCAAAATAATCCATATTATCTTCATAATACACGCCGAAAATGTTGTTTATTCTGCCCTCTTTAGTATATCCCGAATTGTTGCAGAATGCGGACACTAAAGAATGGGTCATTACTACGTTGTATCCTGCCATAGCCGAAAGAGCTGATATGCCCAAGGTCTGATAGCCGCCCATACTTCCTCCCCAGAGGGTTATGCTTCCGCTAAAGGCTCTTTTTAGATTGGCGTACAAATCATAAAGCGCCGAGTCTGTATCAAGAGCTCTTATATCCTTACTTTTACACTCGTCTATAAAGCGAACTGCCTGTAAATTGCGCAAAAACATATAGAGAATGTAACAGTCGTCCTTATTTTTATAAGTGCTGTTAGGTCTTCCCACCGCCGTTCCGTAGGAATTTAAAACCTTGGCGTACAGCTCAGTGTAATACTCATCCCGAGAGAGTCCGCATGGGTATCCGTGATGCGTTGCGTGAAAGGATATAACCGAGTCATTGAGTGATACCGAGGGCGCGGAAACACCGTAGCCCGCAAAGCCAAATCTGGCGTCAAGTCCTGTCTTGTTTTTGGGAATTGTAAGTATTCCAGTCGCAGGGTTTGGACCGGGCGCTTTCAAGTATATCTCATAAATATCGAATAAATCGAGGCAAGAGTCCTCTGCCGAGGAAAGCCCCTTTTCTCTGTAGCTACTAAGCAGGGCTTTATCAAATTTCTTTATATGAAAATAGTTGGTGAGGTCTATATCGTCATAGAGAAGAATGTCGGGGTGCTCGCCTATCGCTGAATATCTTGTTTTCTCTGTGGGCACGGTTGCGTCTGTCGGGTCCGTATTCTTTACTCTTTCTATCTGCTCTGCCCAGAAGGCTTCATAATCCGAGGGCTTTTCTTGCGTCGCCTTAATATCCTTGAAGTTTACTGCCGCGCCTCCAGCATAGCCCTTTAAGGTAGCGCCGCCCTCGCAGATAATGGTATCCTCTGTAGAAAAAGCTTCCACAAGAAGCTCTATAACAACGCCCTTTCCTCTTTGGAGTAATGGTGATTTATTTATTTCACTCGCAGGAATAGTAAGAGTAAATATGCCACTTTCGCCCGATTGAGTTCCCGTATAATCGACTGTGTTATTGTCCTCATCCACTACGCCGTCAATTCTGTAGATATATGAGAAAGACGAGCACGGAAAGAGTATATTTGTCTCCTTTTGGCGTAATTCAAGCTTGAAATGAACGTCCTCGCCCGCTACGTATTCATATGCCTTTTTCCCTGTCACTGTATCCGAAACGTCTTCGAAATATACTTCTACCACGCCTGTGCCTACCTCATATAAAGAGTCTCTTATGTCTATACCCAGCTTTGAGTTGTATTCATTCCAGAAGGTCTCTATAAGATAATAAATCTCGTTTTTCTCACATTTTAACTGATAGTTATAAAGCTTGTTAAGGTTGTTAAACGTTATTTCCTCGTTTGCCGCGAGCTTGGCGTTTGAGTCAGCTAAAATTGTCATAATATTTTCCATTGTTTCATCCTCATTTCTTCCATTTTTGTAAACATTTATTTACAAGTGAAAAAGGGATAGCGCATGACTATCCCTTTTTGAACAGCTTATTAGATTCATAAAAGCATTTTCGTTTTTTGTAATTGCGTTTGCTTTCATTACTAATTTACCTCTTTTATTCCTCTTCAGGCGTTTCCTGTTTTACGACAACAGTCGCCTTGTTTACTATATTGTCCTTTACCTCGGTTACGATTACGTAAATATTCTTGTATTCGAAGCTGTCGCCTTCAGCGGGATTTGCCTGCAGCATTTCCACTATCCAGCCTCCGACAGTCGTATATTCGCTCTCGAAATCGCGGTTGTCAAGCTCTATAAATTCAAGGAAGTCATAAATGTTAGCAGAGCCGTTGACCTCATAGTTGCCTTCAGACTTCTCGATAAAATCGACCTTTATTTCATCGCTTTCATCCCAGATGTCACCAACAATCTCCTCCAAGATATCCTCCATAGTAACAACACCCATAGTTCCGCCATACTCGTCTATTACCACGGCGATATGAATATGAAGTCGGCGCATTTCCGAAAGAACTACGGGCAGCTTCATTGTTTTATGGAAGAAGCAGGGCTCAAAGAGAATATCGCGTAAATTGAATTCCTTGCCTATAGCAACACGCTTCAAGAGCCTGTTTACGTATAAGACGCCGATTATATGATCGACGTCGCCCTCATAAACGGGCAGACGCGAGAAGGGCGAATTTAAAGCCACCTTTATGGTATCCTCTAAATCTGCGTCCACGTCTATTGCTACCATATCTATTCTTGGAGTGAGTATTTCTCCAACGCTTATATCCGAAAATTCGAGCGCAGACTGGAGCAAGTCACCCTTGTCCTCGTCTATAACGCCCTCCTCCTCAACCGTCTCGATAATTCCTGAAAGCTCTTCCTCGGTAACGGTGGGAAGTTTGTCCTCCTTGCTTTCCCAATGCGAAAGAGCTCCTCTTGCTATAGCGTTAAAGGGCGCTGTGATTGGGGAAAGGATTATCATTATTACTCTCAAAGGAAGCGCTACAGCGCAGGAAAACGCGAGTGAAAAGCGCTTGGCAAGAGTCTTCGGCAGTATCTCGCCAAAGATAAGAATAATTAGCGTTACGGCAAACGTGACGATAGCCGCCGCCTTTGCCGCATCGCCCAAAAGCTGCGCGACAAGCATTGTGGAAACGGTAGAAATGGTTATGTTTACAAGATTATTTCCTACGAGCAACGTACCGAGCGCGCGTGAGAAATCGTCGATTATCTTCTTTGCGCGAAAAGCGCTCTTTTTTCCGTTCTCGGCAAGTGAGTCCAGACGGAGCTTATTTACCGAGGTGTATGCGATTTCCGTACCCGAAAAGAATGCGGAAAACAGAAGCAGAACGAATAAAAATATAATTATACCTATATGCTGTTTCATATCGAAGCCGCCTCCTTCTGCTCATCGCTTGTTGCTTCTTCGACTTCTTCTACGTTTTCATCGGAAGAAATCTCAAGCTCGGGCGTATTCAGCTTTACCTCGACCTTTTTAATGCGGTTTTCGTCAAGCTCGAGCACAGTGACTGTCAAATCATTCCACTCAAACTCCTCGTCCTCCTCAGGCATATGAGCAAGGGTCTGCAAGATCCAGGACTGTACCGACTTATTCTCGTAATCCGACACGTCGATATCGTATCCGATTTCCTTTATCATCTCTGCAAAGGCGAAGCTACCGCTTACCTCAAAGCGATTTCCGCCGAGCTTGATGAAGTCATCGTTTACGACGTCGTCCTCGTCCCAAATCTCTCCTACTAATTCCTCAAGGAAGTCTTCAATGGTTGTAATGCCTAACGTCTTACCCGACTTATCTTTAACTATCGCCATATAATTTTTCTCGTGGCTCATTTTCTTGAGCTCGTCGTCAATTATTGCGTCAAGAGTCACAAAATACGGCTTAGTCATAATTTCACGTACAGAAAAATCTTCTTTTGAAATATACCTCGAAAGAAATTTTTTAGAAATAAGTATTCCGATGATATTATCGGTGTCGCCGTCGGTAACGGGCAAACGGGAATACTTGTTATTACTGATAACGTTAAGAATTTCTTCGTTTGACATGGAAACGTCAACGCTCACTATGTCGTCGCGGACTGTAAGCACGTCGGCTACGGTGGTCTCGGAAAATTCAAGCGCCGACTGAAGCAAATCACTCTGCTCCTCGTCGATAATTCCCTCGTCCTCTACGTTTTCGATGATAGTGGAAAGCTCCTCTTCGGTAACCGTCGGCTCCTCCTCTGCCTTAAAGAATGAGGTCAGGAAACGGGTAATACCTGTGAAAATTATAGCGATGGGGAAAGTGATAACCATAATCGCTCTCAGCGAGGTCGCAGTCGCGAGGACCACCTTATCGCTGTTTGTATTCGCATAGTTTTTCGGTAAAATTTCTCCCGCTATGCACACGATTATCGTCGTAACTGCCGTAGCGATAGCAGTCTCAGCAGCTTCGTTCAAATTAACCGTCCCACTATCCTTAAGCATCTGAAAAACCTTAAACGAAATGACGGTAGCGATAGACGCGCCGCCTACGTTAGAAAGGTTGTTACAAATAAGAATTGTGGAAAGCGTTCTGTCAAAGTGCTCGGATATGTATAACGCAGACTTTGAACGTCGGTCTCCGTTTTCAGCAAGATTTTTAATCCTGATTCGGTTCATTCCCGCAAAGGCGCTCTCGACTGCCGAGAAGTAAGCGGAAAGCATAACGAGCAGGACGTAAATGATGGTAAGTAACCACCCATCAGTACCCATGAGTTGTAAACCACACTCCTTTATTCTGTGAAATATATGCTTCGGGTATCATAGCATATACCGTATTATACAGCAAATTTCAACAAAAGTCAATAGCAAACACAAAATAAAAGAGTGTAAAACTATGCAAAAAAAGCATTAAGTGCATATTTTTCTTTTTTTGATTTTTCTCTTAGAAAAGGCTTTTTCGGACAAAATTACGGCAAAAAGATATAGAAGAACGCAAAGGATAATTTTCACGCACAGCCCAAGGGCGTTTTCGCCAAGAGGCAGCCGTCGGCAAACGGCGCCCGACGCAAAAGCTGCGGAAAGCGGAAGCAGAAGCGAACGCACAAAATCGAGCTTAACAGAAAGCGCGCCCGTAAGACCTGTAATGCTTAAGGAAAAATTAAACACCTCTGCTATGATGATCACGAGCACGTAGCCCACTGCCCCCATTCTCGGAAGAATGAGCAGTACGAGCAGGATACTGAGAATAGAGTCGGAAATGTTCACCACCATAGAATACACCTGACGCCCGATCCCCTTCAGCATAGCGTCGGTCACGTGATCAAGGTACATTACGGGAATGACAGGCGAAAGCAGGGATATATACAAGCCTGCTTCGCGTGAATTATATATCAAAGCGCCGAGAGGCGCGCCGAAAACGGCTAAAATGCCCGCGCAGCCGAGAGAAAAAATGAGAGTATAGTGTATTGCGTTCTGCGCCATATCAGAGAGCGCCTTTTCATCCTTTTCGGCAGTTTTTTCGGCAAATTCGGGGATAAGAAGCCCTGCAAATGCCGAAAGCGCCGCCATAGGATAAAGCACGATAGGTAAAGCCATACTGTGCAATTTTCCGTATGAAGCGAGCGCCGCGCCTCTTGAAGCGCCACTCTCCGAGAGTGTTTTCGGTATAAGAATATGCTCTACAGTAACAAGCGCTGAACGCACGTACGCGCTGAGCGCAACGGGTATAGATATGAATAAAAGCTCTCTTACGACTCTTGTTTTTTTATTCTTTTCGGAAAAAGATACGGGAAGCTCTTTGCCGTGAATATGCCTGTCTACTATATACTCCAAAAGCAAAAAGAAAAAAGAGCCAAATTCGGCTACGGCTCCACCGCCGACCAACGCCATACAGGAATAGACAATGCCTTTAGGCAAAAAAAGCGAGAGGGCGTATGCCGTAACGGTAATTTTAAGCGCCTGTTCAAAAAGCTGACAGGCGGCATTTTTTGATACCCTGCGTACTGCGGTAAAGTATCCGTTCAAGCTTGAGGAGAGCGAAATGGGAACAAGACTTAATGAAAGCAAGCGCAAGGACGGTATCGTTCTTACGTCCGAAAGCAAGGATCTCCCTATAAACTCTGCGCCAAAAAAGAGACAAAGCGATGAGAGCGAGCCAAAAATAAATGAGTAGATAAGACAGGCTCTCAGCGCCTTTTTCGCCCCTCTCCCGTCCTCTCTCGCCATTGCCTCCGCTATAAGACGGGTTGACGCCAAATTCACGCCCGATGTAGCAAAGGTAACGGCGAAGCCGTAAATGCTTAGGGTTAGCGTAAAGAGTCCTATGCCCTCAGCGCCTACTCTCGCAGTTACGTAGGCGTTGAAGGAAACAGAGACCGTACGCATAATTATGGCGGCTACGGTGAGGACAAGCCCGTTATAGATAAATTTCAAAAGTCTTTTATTATTCTTCATATTTTTTATCCGTCAAATACGCTTATCTGTCCTTTTTAAGACCGTGAACGAAGCCGTCGGGATCGGCAGAGCATATGTCGGCTGAAATTACCTTGTTTTTATAGATTATAAGATTTGCATACACCTTTTCCTCGTAGTCGGGATAATTGGTAATTTCATAGGTGTATCTCGTCACCTTTTTCTTTTTATATTTTGAGAGATCAAGCCCCTGCTCCTTCTGAAGCTCGTTATAGCCGATAAGGACTCTGTCAAAGCTTTCCGGCAGGGTAAAGGTCTTTTCCGATATAGGCGCGCCGCTTACCTCCCAGCCGTAGCGAGACAGAAACGACACTCTGTCATCCTCGCTTTTTATTCCCGAATAATTTGCCGCTTCCGTATAGACCTCGCCTCCGACGGCAATACTCGTAGGCTGAATCAAAGCGAAAAGAGCGATAAGAACTACAAGCGAAAGAGCGACAGCGCCGAAGAATTTTAACGTAGCTGCTCTTACAGAATAAATAAACATACTTTTTCCCCCATATTTTAAATTTATCATTCAATAGTATGCAGCACTCTCAAAAAATATGTAAAAAACCGACTATGCAGCTTTTTTGGCTTCATAATCGGTCTTTCTCATACGCATCAAACGGCTATTCTGAAGCGATAGCCGTCACTTCATTCAGCAACCGCCGCAGCAGCAGCAAAAGAGTATGATGAGCGCTATAATGATGATCCAGGTACAGTTATCATCAAAAAGATGGCAAAGACAATTGTTATTCATAATGTATTCCTCCGTTTTTTTGTGGGCTCTGCCCTACGCTATCATACTATGCGTCAAAATAAAAAGTGTGATGCTTTTATTTAAAATCGTTTAAGATAAAGAGAGGAATTTTTTCGTTTATGAAACGGTTTGAGTAGCTTGTGACGAAGCTATCGTTATTACTCCTGTAATAAATCTCTATTTCGTATTTATAATCGCAGTTAGGATGCACCGACGTATAGGATACGTCATAATGCGAGCGAGAGACGCAACAGCTATATATTTCCCACGCGTCATCTCCCGTATACGACCTCACCTCTCCCGTATCGGTATCTGTGACGGTTATCTTTTCTATCGACTTTTTATTCTTTTCGTCTATTTCGTCAAGCACATCCTTTAAGGCATATGAGGACTCATACAGATTAACGGCGAGACAATTTAAATCGGTGGTATACATCTCAAAGGTGAGACCGTGAAGATAAACCGTGCCTACGTACTGCCCGTCATATCTGTTCGGATTTCCTATATCCTTTAACGCCGCGCGAATAAACTCGTTTCGGTTTACTATAATGTCTCCTTTACCATCTCTGTATTCATAATATCCGTAATCGTCTATATTTACGTATTGCTTAGAATAGTCGCTCGTATAACCAAGCTCATCCTCGAGCATCTCCTCAAGCTGCTCGATATACTCCTCGCTATACATTAACGTTAACAAAAGTTTACGTTCCTCCACTCCTCTGACGGTAGGCACGTAACGCCCCGCAGGGAAAAACAGCTTTCTGTTGAAGAATATTCTCTGCCTGTAGCTATGAATTCCGTTATATTCCACCTCTGCTATCATATTTCTCGAAAAGCGTACCAGCTCTTCTATATTTTCTTCCTCTTCAAAGGTATACTTGTTTCCGCTTATATAGACGTCTACGCTATCAAGCTTTTCAGCGTCGGGAATATTTTTTCCCGTGCTGAGAAAGGTCAGCGCAAAGAAAATAAGAAACAATGCAATAAACAAGCAGAGCCATTTTATGCCGTAAAACATTTTTCTCGGGCTTCGGTACAGGAACAGATTAAAGAAGATAAACACAAGAAACGCGCCGAATATAAATCCGAATATTAGCCAGAAATAGCTGTTGTCACCTATGGAATAGAACATCCATCCGAGAAAGAAGGTTCCGACAAAGAGGAACATATATTTTAAAGCCTCGCCCAGCGCAAAGGATACTATGGGCGTTCCCGCGCTTTCTATTTTTCTGCGCTTGTAGATATAATAAGCCCCTATGAAAATGAGACAGGATACTATCAGAGTGACTATGGCTTCCTTGAAGGTGTAGGGCACTTCATAGGATAAGAGATAAAAGAGTCTTATAGGCGCTGAAAGCCTCGTTACTATCTCGGCGCTATAAAAATGCTCGAAATAGACGTATGACTCGTGGAAGTCGAAGAGCTGTACAGCCGAGAAATAAATTCCTATAGGCAGGAAGGCAATCGCGAGCAATACAAGAAAGACGGCGCTCGTCTGACCTGTAAGAGTCAAGGCAAGCACGGTAAGCGACAAAGCGAGAATATAGTAAACGAACGCTATTCCCACAGACGAGAAAAACGCGGAAATAACCTCACCGTTCGCTACGCCTGTCGCCATAAATACGCCGACGGTCAGCAGGACATTAAATATAAAAGCGATAAGAAAATCACTTGCGCAGGAAGCGATATGACAGAAATAATGCGTCTTTCTCTTTATGGGGAAGCTATGGTAGAGATACGCCTTTTTTCTGTCAGAGAGGAAATTCATAAGCAGAATTCCGCCGAATACAGCCGCGGCAATAGAGAGAAATATCCAGATAAACTGAAAGCTCTCAGATAAAGCGTCTGTTATTCTTTCAATCTTTTTAACATACGTCCATTCTCTGTCCGTAACATTATTTATATTTATTAGAGTCGAGACGGGCATAGCAAGAAAAAGAACTACGGCGCAGATAAATGAATGAGACCAGCTGCGCTTCATTAAATTTTTATAATACTTGAGTGAAAAAAACTCAGATATCCGTTTTAGAGCTGTCATATCCTCTTTCCTCCATTTCACTTATAAATATTTCCTCAAGCGTCAAGGGGATAAGCTCATAAAACTCGGGAGAAAGCTTCTCCATATGCTCGTTTATCTCCTCTTTGCTTCCTCTGCAGACGAAGCTCACCATACTTCCTCTGCGCTTGTATCCCGTAAACTTAAGCCCTGACAGAGCTTCGGGGCTGAAGCTTTCAGAAACCACCGCCTGCACTGTATGCATATTATCCTTCATTGTGTCGATATCGCTGACAAAAACGATGCGCGCCTTATGTATCAAGGCGATGTGATCGCATATGTCCTCAAGCTCACGAAGATTGTGCGAGGCTATTATAGTAGTCATTCCCCGTTCTGCCGCCTCGTCGGCAACTATTCGCTTTACTAAATTTCTCATAACGGGGTCAAGTCCGTCAAAGGTCTCGTCGCAGAGAAGATAATCGGGACGGCAGGAAAGAGCGAGTAAAAACGCCGCCTGCTTTTTCATTCCCTTTGAAAAGGTGCTTATCTTGCGTGTGGGATTCAGAGCGAAAAGATTGCACAGCTTTTTATACTTTCCATCGTCAAAGCTCTCGTAGACGCTTTTATAAAGGTCCTTCATATCGTTTAGCGTCGCATACTGAAAATAATACTGCTCGTCTGAAAGATAGAGGACTCTCTTTTTCACCTCGGGATTTTCGAAAACGTCCTTTCCGTCATAAAGAACGCTTCCCTTTTCGGGCTTGAAAACTCCACTCATAATTCGTAAAAGCGTACTCTTTCCGCTTCCGTTGCTACCCACAAGTCCGAAAATTGTTCCACGCTTTATCTCGGCGCAGGCAGAATCGAGCGACAGGTATTTGTCGTAATATTTATCTACGTTAAGAATTTGTATCATTTTTGTCCCCCCATACTTCATTTAAGAGCGCTTCTAAGTCACTCTTGCTTATTCTGAGCTTCTCAGCCTCGCATAATTGCTCTTTTATGCTTTTCATAAGCTGCGCCTTGCTTCTTTCTCTCAATTCTCCTATTTCAGAGCTGACAAAGTTCCCTCTTGCGTTAAGAGAATATATTATCCCTCGATTTTCAAGCTCGGCATACGCCTTCTGTATAGTATTCGGGTTTATACCAAGCTCTGACGCCAGGCTTCTTACAGACGGTAGCTGCTCGTCGGGCTTCATCAGTCCACGAAGCACAAGCGCTTCAACACAGGAGACTATCTGCTCAAAAATAGGTGTTCTGCTTCGTAAATCCACGCTAATAAGACTCATTTTTTCTCCTTTCTGTATTAAGTGTAATATCTGTACTATTCTCTGTAATACAGTATAGCATTGTTTTTTTGTTTTGTCAATATATTTTTGGAATTTTTTTCAAGAAAAATTTTACCCGTATAATACTCACTAAATATAGTGAAAAAGTAAACTTAAGTTATTATTTGCTTTTCAAAGTGAAGCATTGTAACGGCTTTTATATTTGGTTTTTTCAAGAATAGTGACTACAAGGAATGGGAACACTGAGCTTGAGGTGATAAAATGAAAAAAAGCAACAAAAGAAAAAACAACGGTGGCGAGCCCACAACTACAGCCCCCGACCCTACCGTGCCTAATCGCGCGCATACCGAAATGAAGTCGGGAGCAACGCCGCCAAAGGACAAAAAAGCTACAGAGAAGCAGGAAAAACCTTTATAAAAAAGAGCGCTTATGATAAACTTAAATGCGTTTGTCGTAGGCGCTGTTTGTTTTGCTTCGGCTTGAGACAGGTAATTTGAAAACTCAACGGTTTTCTCTTGTTATTTTGAAATTTATATAAAAATATATTAAAAAGTAGTGACTTTCAGAAAAATATATGATAAAATATCAACGTAGATAATAATTAAGAAAAGGAATTTTTAAATGTCAGAAATAGTAACAATAAAAAACGACTTTCTCGAAGTAGAGATAAATTCTATGGGCGCAGAGCTGCACAGTATAAAAAATTCAGAGGGAAAGGATCTGCTCTGGTGTGGCGATCCTGCCGTATGGAACGGAAGAGCGCCCGTGCTTTTCCCTATTTGCAGCGACCTCACAAATGACAAATACGTACATAACGGCAAGGAATATTATATGCCTATGCACGGCTTCGCCAGAAGAAACGAATTTGAAATAAAGGAAGTATCAAAGGACCACGCGGTTTTTTGCCTTTCCTCAAACGAAAAGTTAAAGGAAATGTACCCCTTCGATTTTAATTTTGTGGTCAGCTTTACGCTTTGCCGCAATTCTATAGTGACCGAATACCGTGTAGAAAACCTTTCAGATGAAAAAATGTATTTCAATTTTGGCGCTCACGAGGCGTACGCTACTCCTGAGGGAATAGAGGAGTACTCGGTGATATTCGACAAAAACGTTACTCTTCGCAATCATCAGTTAGGTTATACCTACACCACCACATCACCCGAGCTTATTATGGAAAATCAGAATGAGCTGCCGCTTAAGCGCGATTTCTTCCTGTGCGACGCTCTCGTATTTATAAACGTGGACTTCAATGCGGCTACCCTTTTACATAGAAAAAGCGGTAGAAGGGTTCGCTTGGATTTTGACGGCTTTGACCATTTTCTTATCTGGACCAAGCCTGACGCAAAATACGTTTGCTTTGAGCCGTGGAACGGAACGCCCGAAGCAGAGGACTTCGACGGAATTCTCGCTCACAAGGCAGACATCAGCGTATGCGAGAGCGGGAAGCATTTCAGCCGCCGCCATACTATCACCTTTGACTGATATAATAAAAACGCCCGAACAGACAGCCTGTTTTATCGCAGAGTGTCGGTTCGGGTGAAATTATTTACAGAATATTATTTAAAAAACGGAAAAACGCCTCTGCCCAAACGCGAGAACCCTCTTCATTAGGGTGAGAGCAATATTTAGCTGTATGCTCTCCGCGCAAGGCGTCGCATAAATACGGAACGTTATCGAAAACAGGGCATTGCCTTGAAATTTCTTTTCTTATATATTCGTTTACGGCAAAGAAAACTTCTTTTTGCCGTTCACTATAGTCAAAGGGCGGAATTGTCTGAAAAACCGTCTTGATCCCGACTTGCTTCAGATTCTTGCAAATAAGTGACAGGTCTTTTATTATTTCCTCTGCGCTCCTGCCCATTAAAATATCGTTTACGCCGAGGCAAACTATGACAAGGTCATTTTGCTTTGCCTTGAAGAGCCATGCTCCGTCGCTTGCTGCATCAGAGGCTCTCGCGTAACCGAGTCCAAGATTCCAATAGGCGTTATCAAAAGAAAGCATATCCGAAAGCAATGCGTTCCAATGCTTATAAGAATTATACGGCACACCTATGCCCTGCGTTATAGAGTCTCCCAAATATGCTATCCGCAGACCTACGTTTCTGTCACAGCCTATCATTGACGGAAAAGGAAGATTCGTTGATACTATCCATTCCCCGTCCGAAAGAACGAAAGCGGGTAATACAGACTCTGGGTGATAAGGAACCGTTCTGCCTCTGAAGGCAATTTCTACGCAAATATATTCTCCAGTTTGCGCATCAAGCTCTGTTTCATCGGTAAAAAAGAACTCACCCGAGGAAAGCTGCCTTGAATTTGCGACGTTAAGAGTGACATTCACAAGCGCAACGTCAGGCATGTGATCAGGTGAGCATTCACGACAGACTCCTACCCTTATATATTCTATATAGAAATCGTCGCAGACAAAATTACAGCAGCTTATATTTCCGTCGGAATAGGTAGAGTCTATTATGTTTGTAAACAGGAATGAATAGTTATATCTTCCGCCGTGATAAATCTTAAAGAAAACGCGCCCTACATTAAGCCCGTCCTGGCTTTTTGGGCAAAATACACTCTGATTTCCGCTTCCCGCAAGGGTGTTCGATGAGTACTTTTCAAAAAACTCTTTTTTATCTTTTCGCTCAGATGTTTCCATACGTCCTCGCGTCCTTTAAAAGCAGCTCTGTGTTTTTCATTATTTTCTCGGTATTTTCGCTTCCCAAAAGCTTAATCGCTTTCGTAAAGCTTCCATACCCCTTCGTACCGTGAAGGTCGCTTCCCAACGCATATACTAAATTCTTTTTCAGCAAAGGTACGTGCTTTTTTCTGCTCCATATGCTACAGAACGCATCTGCGTTCAGCTGTAATTTTACCTCGCAGAAATCAAGAATTTTTGCTATGTATTCAGAGGGATAGCGATCCGTATGCGCTAAAACGATATTAAAGCCGAGCTCCGATATTCTGCCAAGAGACGCAAGAAGAGCGTCACTCCAACGCGCAAACGGCATTTCAAGAAGCAAAACGTCCGTGCCCTCAATACACAATTCAGAAAGTCCTTCCATTCTTTCCATACCCTCGCAAAGAAGCACCTCAGCGCCAAGATAAAAATTGAGCTGATGCTTTTCAAGGTGAGGAATCATAGTTTCAAGCGCTTGACGGCGAAGCTCGAGAAAGCTCTCTATATTATGCATATGAGGATAAAAATGCGGTGTCGCAACAACAGAACCGACACCGCTTTCCTTGATTATTTCAATCTGCTTTTCGGTAGTTTCGATTCCGCTTGAGCCGTGGTCTACGCCCGGCATAATGTGGGAATGAAAATCACATAAAAACATTTTTTACTTTCCTTGTGACGCAATACTATGCGACTCCGCATATTGCGAAAAATTCTTGTTTTTCTTTCCGTATCTGTCGTACCAGGACGGGTCGTATTTAGGATCGGCGCTGTTCAAGACAATGCCGAGTATATTACCGTTCACCTTTTCTATTGTGCTTATCGCCTGCGCAAGCTCGCGTCGGTTGCTGACTCCCGCTTCCATAACGAGTATATATCCCGTAACGTCCTTTGCGATAATAGAGGCGTCTGACATAACTCCGACAGGGGGAACGTCTAAGAAAATGACGTCAAAAATCTCTCTCGCTTTATCCAAAAGCAAGGAAAATCTCTGAGAATTCAAAAGCTCTGTAGGATCGGGAGGTGTTCTTCCGACAACCATAACAGAAAGATTTTCATAGTCTGTTTTCATAAAATTAGGTTCATCGGAAACTCCTGCCAGATAAGAGCTTACGCCCTCTTTATTTTCAAGACCTAACGCCTTGTGCTGCGAGGGCATTCTCATATCAAGGTCGATAATAAGAGTTTTTTTGCCTATTTGGGCATATGAAATCGCCAGATTAGCGCAGCTGAGCGACTTTCCGACGTTCGCTGACGAGCCTGTTATTGCATATACGGGACATTTTTCAGCGCAGCCTGTGTACATAAGGTTGGTGCGCAGGCTTCTATATGCCTCAGAAACCACGAAAGAGCTTTGAGGCGTGAGCAATTTGTCCTTATAATTTTTTATTTCAGAATATTTTTTTACTGTATTCTTAGACATTTTCATTTCCTTTCAGCGTACTGATTGAGGCTTTTTTTGTATTGTCCGTTATATAAGGTATTACTCCCAAAACGGGATATTCTGTGGCATTCTCTATATCTGACGCAGAACGGATACGGCTATCGCTCTTGCAAATTATTGTTACAAGAACGAACATAAATGCGAACACCAGAGCAAACGCCAAGACAGAATTACGAAGCGCGGGCGACTCTGATGGCGCGAGGCTCTGTGGGGCGGGTACGTCGTCAACGATAAATGGGCTTCCCGCATAAACTATGTCGTTAAAGAATATGTCGACTATCTCCTCGGTTATGAGAGCTGCCATGCTTGCGCTCGCATCGGTAACTCTTATGTAAAAAAGGTTTTCACTCTGACCGACCAAGCCGACTGACATCTGAGAGCGAACCTTGCCTGCAGTATATCCGACAGAGCTTATGCCCAGATTCTCGACTACCTCGTTCAAATAGTCGCGGCTTCCCTTTAAAATATCCATATAGCTCTGCGTAAGTGACGCCGCTATTGAATATTCATTATTGTTAGTAATTTTTGAAAACGCCTCGTCTTCATCAATTTCGCTATTAAATACGCAGATTTTGACGTCTGCCGTATAGGTGGGAACAAAGGTTGATGAAACGTAGAAATATATTCCCACAGCGACAATAAGAGCGACGGCGACAATAAGAGACCAAAACCTCTTAAAGCTGTAAAAAAAGTCCCCCAAACTCAATTCAAATTCATTTTTTTCGTTATACGTTTTTTGTTTCATATTCCACCCACAATAAAGACGTTATTCACTTTTCTCTTTTATTAAATTAAAAAGCCAGGCTTGAAAATGTATGCTATAAGAGCTTCTTTTTACATTATAACATATTTTTTATAAATAATCAATAGTCAGGGCGCTTGTTTTGAAACAATTTATGTAATAAATTACAAATTTCAAAAAGCGCCCTGCTTTTATTTTTTACCCGTAGAGCCGAAGCCTCCATCGCCTCTTTCGGTATCAGAGAGAGTATCCGTCTCGCAAAAGGTCGCGCTTAAATAAGGCGTGAGAACCATCTGGGCTATTCTCTCGCCGTTCTCTAATACCTGCGCCGTATCGGAATGATTATGAAGCGCTACCATTATTTCACCGCGATAGTCGCTGTCTATTACTCCAACTTTATTTGCGGGGGCAAGTCCCCTTTTTGTCGCAAGACCGCTTCGCGCGTAAATAAGTCCGACGTATCCCTTCGGGATTTCCATAGCTATTCCCGTGTGAATGAGCTTAGTCTCACCGCTTTCGATAACGGTATTGCCGTCGCTTAAAGCGTATATATCTGCTCCTGCCGCCTCGCTTGAAGCATAGGTCGGCATTTTTGCGTCGGGAGAGAGCTTTTTAATATTTACGTTCATATCTTTTTCCTCTTTCATTTGTTGATTTTCAGCTTATTTTTTATATATTTTCCCGTATAAGAATCCTTGCATTCGGCAATCTGCTCAGGCCTTCCGACAGCGACGACGTTTCCGCCATATTCTCCGCCCTCAGGTCCTAAATCTATTATATAGTCTGCCGTTTTTATCAGGTCGAGATTATGCTCGATGACTATAACGGTATTTCCAGCCTCAGTAAGCCGTGTGAGCATATCTATAAGACGGGCAACGTCAGCGGTATGCAAGCCTGTCGTAGGCTCGTCAAGAATATATACGGTCTTGCCCGTGCTGCGTCTCGCAAGCTCTGTCGCGAGCTTCACTCTCTGCGCCTCGCCGCCCGAAAGAGTTGTAGAGGACTGTCCTATTTTTATATATCCGAGTCCTACGTCATAAAGCGCCTTCAGCTTGGTAAGTATCTTTGGAAGTCCGTCAAAGAAGGAAAGTCCCTCCTCTACCGTCATTTCCAAAACCTCGTATATATTCTTCCCCTTATATTTTACGTCCAGCGTGTCTCTGTTATATCTCATTCCCTTACAGACGTCGCATTTAACGTAAACGTCGGGCAAAAAGTGCATTTCTATGCATTTGACGCCGTCGCCCTCACATGCCTCGCATCTGCCTCCCTTTATATTAAAGGAAAACCTTCCCGCTAAATAGCCCTTCGCCTTTGCATCTCTCGTCGACGCAAAAAGGTTTCTTATATCGGTAAACAGTCCCGTATAGGTTGCGGGATTAGAGCGTGGTGTTCTGCCTATCGGACTTTGGTCTATATCTATAACCTTGTCAAGATTTTCTATTCCCTCTATACGCTGGCATTTTCCAGGATAGGTCACAGCGCCATTAAGCTCTCTTGCAAGTCTCTTTTGTAAAACATAGTTTACAAGCGAGGATTTTCCCGAGCCCGATACGCCTGTAACGCAGACAAAGCAACCGAGAGGAATGTCGACGGTTATGTTTTTGAGGTTATTATGAGACGCGCCCACAATACGCAAAAATTTGCCGTTCCCCTTTTTTCTCTCGCTTGGAATTTCGATTTTTTTACGTCCCGAAAGGTAGTCTCCTGTAATCGACTGTTTACATTTTGCTATTTCTGCAGGCGTACCTGCCGCTATCAGCTTGCCGCCGTGTATTCCCGCGCCGGGACCTATATCAACTACAAAATCCGCTTCCCTTACGGTGTCCTCATCGTGCTCGACAACAATGACAGTGTTTCCTATGTCACGCAGCTTTTTGAGAGTCGATATCAGCTTATCGTTATCTCTCTGATGAAGCCCTATGCTCGGCTCGTCGAGTATATAGAGAACTCCCACGAGTCCCGAGCCTATCTGTGTCGCGAGACGTATTCTCTGAGCCTCGCCTCCCGAAAGAGTACCCGCCTTGCGTGAAAGATTGAGATACTCAAGACCTACGTTACAGAGAAAGGCGAGTCTCGCTCTTATCTCCTTAAGTATTTCGCGCGCGATTTCCATTTCCGTATCGGTGAGCGACAAATTTTCGACAAATTCAAGCATCTTATTTATAGAGAGGTGACATATCTCGTCTATGTTCAAGCCTCCCACAGTGACCGAAAGAACCATATCGGAAAGCCTGCGCCCCTTACATTTCGGGCAGGGGGCGTCCTCCAAAAATTCATCATAGTAGCCCTCTCCCATCTGTCCCATTCTGCGTCTTATTATCGGGATAATTCCCTCATACGTTGTGTCCTGAACTCGTGAGGTCTTTCCAAAAAATCTTTCTACTCTGTATATTTTGGGCTCAGTTCCGTAAAGAAGCGCTCGATAGCCCTCCTCCGAATAGTCGCAAACAGGCGTATCTATCGTAAAGCCGTATTCCTTGCCGACTGCGTTTATAAGCGGTCCCTGCCAGCTTTCCTCTTCAATGTTTTTAAAGCCGTTACAGACGACAGCCCCCTCAGAAAGAGAGAGAGACTTGTCGGGTATGATTTTTTCCTCTGATATTATGCGAAGATCGCCGAGTCCCGCGCATTCGGGACAAGCGCCGTAGGGGTTATTGAACGAGAACATTCTCGGCTCCAATTCACCGAAGCTGACGTTATGCTCTTCGCAGGCGTACTTTAAGGAATACTCAACCTCGCCCCCGTTTTCCTCCGACATATTCATAATGATAACCCTGCCGTCTGTAAGAGAAAACGCGTTTTCAAGAGAGTCGGTCACTCTTGACTCTATCCCCTCTTTCATAACAAGACGGTCTATTACCACGTCTATTGTATGCTTGTTGTTCTTTTCCAGCTTTATATCCTCGGAAAGGTCATACATATTTCCGTCTATACGAACTCTTGCGTAGCCCATTTTTCTGATATCCGAGAGCGTTTTCTCGTGAGTTCCCTTTTGACCTCTCACCATAGGCGCTAAAACCACGAAACGAGTCCCCGCGGGCATAGACATAATTTTATCGCATATCCCGTCAAGTGTTTGCTGACGTATTTCCTTGCCGCACACGGGACAGTGAGGAATTCCTATTCTCGCGTAGAGCAGGCGCAGATAGTCGTATATTTCGGTAACTGTACCGACAGTCGAGCGAGGATTTTTCGAGGTGGTCTTCTGGTCTATTGAGATTGCGGGCGAGAGCCCCTCTATAAAGTCGACGTCGGGCTTATCCATCTGTCCCAAAAACTGTCTTGCGTATGATGAAAGCGACTCGACAAAGCGTCTGTGTCCCTCCGCGTAAATCGTATCAAAAGCGAGAGAGGACTTTCCCGAGCCTGAAAGACCTGTGAAAACCGTGAGCTTGTCTCTCGGTATCTCGACGTCTATATTTTTTAAATTGTGCGACCTTGCGCCCTTAATTATCAGATTTTTTGACATTGTTATTTTGTAACCCTAAGCTCCTTTATCTTATCGCGCAGATATGCCGCTCTCTCAAAATCAAGATGCTTTGAGGCGGAAAGCATTTCTGCCGTAAGAGTTTCTATCAGCTTTTCCTTTTCTTCCTTCGTTTGTTTCTTGCCCTTCGCTGCTTTCGGGCTCTCGTCCGTCTTGCCTATGCTTATAAGCTCGCGGATTTCCTTCTTTACAGTCGTTGGTATGATGTTATTTTCTTCGTTATACTTTTTCTGAATCGCGCGACGGCGCTCTGTTTCGTCTATCGCAGCGCGCATAGAACGGGTGACCGTATCAGCGTACATTATAACTCTGCCGTTTACGTTTCTCGCGGCTCTGCCCACCGTCTGTATAAGCGAGGTCTCCGAGCGCAGAAGTCCTTCCTTGTCGGCGTCTAATATTGCGACGAGCGAAACCTCAGGAATGTCGAGTCCCTCTCGCAGAAGATTTATTCCTACAAGAACGTCGAACACTCCTGCGCGCAAATCTCGTATAATCTCCATTCTCTCCATTGTCTCGACGTTATGATGTATATATTTAACCTTTATTTGCAAGGAGGAAAGATAGTCTGTAAGATCCTCTGCCATCACTGTCGTAAGCGTGGTTACGAGAACCTTTTCGTTCTTCTCGGTTACCTTGCGTATTTCTTCTATAAGGTCGTCAACCTGTCCGTCTATCGGTCTCACCGTAATTTCGGGATCTATAAGCCCTGTCGGGCGTATTATCTGCTCGACTGTGCGTTCTGAATGCTCCTTTTCATACTGCGCAGGCGTTGCGCTGACAAAAACCACCTGATTTAATTTCCCCTCGAATTCCTCAAAGCGAAGAGGTCTGTTATCATACGCAGATGGCAGACGGAAGCCGTAATCTATGAGATTTTTCTTTCTCGCGTTATCTCCGCCGCTCATACCTCTTACCTGCGGCAGGGTCACGTGAGACTCATCTATAAACATAACGAAATCCGACGGAAAATAGTCGAGAAGCGTATAGGGCATAGAGCCCGGTTCTCTGCCCGCAAGCACGCGCGAATAGTTTTCGACGCCCGAGCAGAAGCCTACCTCTCGGAGCATTTCAATGTCGTATTTCGTGCGTTCCTCTATTCTCTGCGCTTCTATCAGCCTGTGCTGAGAGCGAAAGAATTCCACGCGCTCGCGCATTTCGTTCTCTATTTCAAGAAGCGCCTGCTCGCGCTTTACGTCAGAGACGGCATAGTGAGTCGCGGGAAAGATGACGGCGTAGGAAAGACTGCGTACCGTGTCTCCCGTTACCACTCTGATTTCGCTCACTCTGTCTATTTCGTCCCCGAAAAATTCTATTCTGATTGCCGTTTCACTGTTAGAAGCGGGAAAAACCTCTACGGTATCGCCTCTGACTCTGAACTTTCCGCGCACAAAATTGAGGTCGTTTCTCTCATAGTTGATGGCTACAAGGTGGGTTATCAGCTCGTCTCTCTCCATCTGCTGTCCCGGACGCACAGAAACCAAAAGAGAGCTGTATTCTCTCGGGTCTCCGAGAGTAAAAATGCAGGAAACGCTGGCTACAACTATAACGTCGCGCCTTTCAAGCAAGGACGAGGTCGCGCTGTGTCTGAGCATATCTATCTCATCGTTTATCATCGCGTCCTTTTCTATATACATATCCTTTCCCGGCACGTATGCCTCAGGCTGATAATAGTCATAATAGGAAACAAAATATTCGACTGCGTTTTCGGGAAAGAACTCTCGAAATTCCGAGCAAAGCTGAGCCGCCAGAGTCTTATTGTGAGCGAGGACAAGCGTAGGTCTGTTTACGTTTGCTATAACGTTAGCCATAGTAAAGGTCTTTCCCGAGCCCGTAACGCCGAGCAGAGTCTGCGCGCGTTCGCCGGAAAGAATACCTTCAGTAAGCGAAGCGATAGCCTGAGGCTGGTCTCCTGTGGGCTTATAGGCGCTTTTGAGCTTAAAAACGTTTTCTTGCATTTTATCCTCTCTCCTTTCCTTTGCGAATCTGCTTCAAACAAAAATTCTTCCTATTTTATTATACACCAAAAAGAAAAAAAGTCAATCGGTATTTAAAATACAGTTCAACACATTATTTCTTGCTTTCACAGAAAAAGCTTATTTTTTCATATTATGTGAATAAAGCGATGAATAGTGGCAAAAATAGATGTAGAATTTCTTGAAAGGAATACATTATTATGGACAAAAATGAAAACTCCGTAAAAGCAAACAGAATTCTTTATATCGTTATCGTGGCAGTCTTATGCGTTTCCGCAATAGTCGTGGGAATTACCGCCGCGATGCAAAGAGGGAAAAAGCCAAACGAAGACCCCTCTGTAACAACAGAAGCGCCTGTATCGACTACAACGCCTATAACAACGGCGCCCCCTCCCGTAACAGACGCGCCGAACACGTTGCCGTCCTTCATCGCGCCCACATCGGGCAGAGTTTCAAAGGCGCACGATCTGTCGGTTCTCGTCTATTCCGCCACGATGGATGACCTTCGCGTGCATTGCGGAATAGATATTTCAGCTAACGCGGGCGACGACGTGCTTGCCGCTGCCGACGGCGAAATTACAAAAATTTATGCAGACCCTATGATGGGTAACTGTATTGAGATCTCTCACAAGGGAGACGCCGTTTCAATCTACAAGAACCTGTCCTTTGAGCATGCAGAGGGCATTGAAGTTGGCGCAAAGGTAGAAAAGGGAGAGGTCATCTCTTACGTTGGCGACAGCGCTATGATTGAGTCGGCAGAAGAGCCTCACCTCCATTACGAGCTTACAATAAAGGGCGTAAGCGTTGACCCTATGGACTATATCTCAAGCGACAGCAAATTAGCCTCGCTGACAGGCACGGAAATATACGAGGATTGACGCTTTTGTAAATAAAAGTTGTCTCTTTGCCGTGTGAGCATCTTGAAAACCGAAGAGCCATATATGAAAATAACTCATATATGGCTCTTTATTAATGTTTATATCTCATCAGAGGCTTCATACAAGTCCTCGCTTTTATTTTTGCCGTTTCCGCGTTTGTCACGCTCTCTGCGGCTTTCGGGGGAAATGTAGTGCTGCGCCTGAGTATTAAAGAGAAGCGCGTATTTTCCGCCCTGCTTAATAAGGTCCTCGTGCGTTCCCGTCTCTACTATATGTCCGTCCTCCATAACTACTATTTTAGAGGCGGTAGTAGCCGAAGAAAGTCGGTGGGAAACAAGCAGAGTGAGCTTGCCCTCGCTAAGCTCGGTAAACTTGTCGAATACCTCCTGCTCGGCAAGCGGATCGAGTGAGGCCGTAGGCTCGTCTAAAATCATAATATCCGACTTCTTGTAAAAGGCTCTCGCTATAGAGAGCTTCTGCCACTGACCTATCGAAAGCTCTATTCCGTTTTCCTCGAAGAATCTCGTCAGCGGTGTATCATATTCAAGAGGCAGCTTTTTTATAAAGCTATCGGCGTCGCTGCTCTGCGCCGATCTCTTCATTTTTTCCTCATCAATACCGCCCCGTATATCTCCGTACACGATGTTTTCCTTGACTGTGATGGCGTATTTTACGTAATCCTGAAAGATTATTCCGTATAGATTGTAAAGCGCCTCGACGTCATAAGAACGAATATCTTCTCCGTCTAAAAGTATTATACCCTCTGTAGGATCGTACAGTCGCATCAGCAGCTTTATCAGCGTGGTTTTTCCCGCGCCGTTAAGTCCTACGAGCAGAACCGTCTCGCCCGATTGTATAGTTAAATTTACATTTTTAATCACGTCTGTTTCGGTGCCGGGATAGCGAAAGCTGACGTTTCTGAATTCTATTGTATGCGCTTTGTTCTGCTTCGGCAAAAGAGGCTTTTCCACGTTTGGAATTATTTTTATTTCCTCGCGCATAAAGACCATCATATTATCTATGAACAGAGTTCCCTCGTAAATTGTGGCTGTTGCCGCAATTATCGCCGTAACCTGAGACATAATAGCGGAGAGCGCGCCCGTATAGAGAGAATAGTCGCCTATAAGCCCGCCGTTATATATGACGCTGTACGCCACGTACATAAAGATAATACAGTCTGCAATAACTGTCAAAACGCTTATCGTGGTCTGATAGGTCTGCTCTTTTATTATCATTTTCTTAAGACCTGCAAAATACTTTACAAACGCGCTCTTATACTTGCTTATCAGCTCGTCGGCAAGTCCCATAACACGTATTTCCTTCGCCTTATCCTTATCGGACACCGACGCGGAAAAATACTGCATCTGACGTCTTTCCTTCGAATGCATACGCATATATCTGAAATTGTGATTTCGGTATCTGTAATTTATTATAGCGCCCGGCAAGGACATTATAATTATGAATACGGGCGCAAGCGGATGAAGCCCTGCCAAGACAATTACAAAGCTTATCGCGCTTATAAACGAGCTTATTACGTTGAAGGTCGCCCTTAATATCATAATTGGGCGCATTCCCGCTTCTCTGTTGGCGTTTTCAAGCTTCTCGTAAAAATCGGGGCTGTCAAAGCTTGAAATGTCAACGGTTTTTGCCTTGTTCATTATTTTCAGCTTTATGTGATTTACTACAAGCTCGCCGGCTATGGAATTGACACAGCTGCTTATGCTTGATATTACCCGTCTTAAGAGCTGATATACGAGCTGGAAAATCAGCAGCAAAAATATCGGCTTCAGCTCATTTAAGAAGGCTGAAAAGAAGGTGGAAAGCTCATTTCCAAGCGAGCTTTTTACAAGATCACCGCCTATAAAAGCTGCTATTTCGTTAAGTAATTCCTTTGAAATAAACGCGCCGACAACAGGCAAAACACCGTCAAAGAGACAGAGCGCTGCCATAGCTATAAGAATTATAGGCTTCGCCTCCCACACGAGACCGACTATGTAAAAAAGTCTCGCAAAAAAGGATTTAGCCTGTGGGATAATATTTTTCAGGCTTCTTTTTTTCTTTTGCGGGGGTTCTTTTTCATTAAAACGAGGGCTCATCGTTCTTTCCTCCGTACTTATATTTTTCACTTAATCGTCTTATTTTCATAATACTTTCACTCATTTTTTCGGGATATATTTTTCCCGTCTCGTCCATACTGCTGCATTCAAGCGTTGCCGTTCCCTCGTAGCCTACCGAAGAAAGAAATTGAAAGAATTTATCAAAATCTATTTTCCCCTCGCCTATATGCCTTGTTTTCAGATTGTCCCAATCCTTGTACGAGCCGTTATAATCGTTTATATGTAAATGCGCTATTCTTTTTTCACGCCACAGAGAAAGATACTCTCCCGAAAGAGAGCTTTCAAGCTCGTCGTGAAATGCCGCCATTTTTGTATCAAAGGTAAAAAGTGAGTCGGGGTATCTGTCCGCTAAAAGCCTTATATACTCAATGGGGCTTCCCGTACGGCAAACGACGTTTTCTGTCGCGAGAAGCATGCCGTATGAGTCGGATATTTTCATAAGCTCGCCGAGCGCGCAAAGATTGTTTTCTATATTATCGTCCGAGATAGGTCCGTTCCAAAGGTGTAAAATCACCTTTTTGGCACCGACTTTACGGGCTGCCTCGCAATTCTTGTCAAAGAGTGAAAATGCCTCGCGCCTGTTTTCCTCGCCTCCGACGCCTATTTTTTGTCCTATAAATTTATCTGCGTGAAAGGTAGGAACGTTGAGGCTCTTTTCGCGAAAATCTGATATTATTTCTTCTATTTTGCCGTAGTACGAATCGTACATCATAAATTCAAAGCCGTCTGACGCTATTTTATCTGCCTCAGAAAGAAATATTTTATGATTGCGTCCGTTGTACCGTCCGATAAAAGCGCCCGAGGACGCTAAAATTTGCAAATTCATTCTTTGTCACCCCTTAAAAATGCCGTGTGAAAGAAGTATATTTCCGTTATTTATATTTAATACGCCGAAGGAATATCCATTCTCGCTGTAACAGCCGATGCTTCCCGGATTGAAGAAATAAAAGGGGCTCTTTTCCTTGTTATATTCCTCATAGGGTATATGCGTATGCCCGAATATTACTAAATCTATTTCGTCTCTCTGCGCCTTTAAAAAAAGAGAATTTAAAGAGCTTTTGACACCGAAGCTGTGCCCATGGGTAAGAAAAATTTTCTTCCCCTCCAAAACGAACAGAAGCTCGCCCTCTCGCTCATACCCATAGGGCGAAAGTCGGTAATCGTTATTGCCCCTGACTGAAAAAAACATTTTTTCGGGAAACTCGTTTTGCAGCCCTTCTGCGTCGGATACACCGTCTCCCGCAAAAATAACGCAGTCTGCGTCGGGAGACGAGGCAATGACCTTTTTCATTACCGATATGTTTCCGTGCGAGTCAGAAAAAATCAAGGCTTTCATATAGCTTCTCCTTCATTTGTCAACTTTTATTTCTCTTGCATATACTGCCATTGATAACACAAAAAGGAGAAAATATATGCAATTCGACTACAATATGCTTCGTTCCCTGCTATCTCTGCCCGATGAACAATTATGGCAGACCATCAATTCGATAGCTAATCAAAACGGCGTTAATCTCCCGAAGGGTACTCCTCCCGCCGCCGAGCTTGCGCGACTCAGAAATGCGCTCGGAAGCACGCAGAATCCAAATCTGCACGAGGCGATGAACATAGTAAACGAATATAAAAAGCGAAACGGTATGTGATATGGAAGCAAATTTTCAGAACACACCTGACTTAAGCTCGATTTTGAACACGCTTCTGTCAAATCCGTCGGCGCTTTCCTCCTTGATGTCGGTTTTGGGCGGCGTAATGAACGGTCAGCAAAAGCAGCCTACCACGCAAGCAGAGGACACTCCCGCGTTTTCTCATAACGACGGCTCTGCCCCTGTCCACAGTATACCGCCGCCGCATTTTCAAGCGGATAACGCTTTTCCGCCTTTTTCGCCTCATAATGCCCCCATATTCGCGCAAGAGAGCAAGGAAAAAACACTTTTACTCGCTATCAAGCCGTTTTTGAGTAAAAACAAATGCGATACTTTAGACCTCTTTATAAAGCTGCTTGATATAATCTCACTTGTCGGAAGGATAAGATGATATGTACGTCAGAAATACAAGCTTTCCAAACGGCGACCAAAAGGACAACAGCATCCCCGAAAATTATTCGGGCTATGCTATGTCAACGAGAAATCAAAGCGAAGGCTCGCAAAAAGCAGAAGAGATACCGAAAGGTCAAGCCAATGAATATGAAAGCTCTTTACCTAAAGAAGAGACGGCTTTTTCAATGAATCGCGAAAAAGAATGCGAATACGCCTCTCACAAGGAAAACCGATTGCTTTCGGGGATTTTTGAAAAATTGGGAATAAAAGGGGCAGAAAGCTCTGATATCACCGTTCTTATAATAGCTCTTTTACTGTTGAACGGCGAAAATGATGATTACATATGGATTTTACTGCTCCTTTTATTGATAATGAACTAAAATCAGAAAAAAGTAAACTGATTTGTCTCGGATAGTCCGTCGAGCGCCCCGTTTGAGCGCAAGAGCTCAATTACCGACTTCGACAGTCCTGCGCGCGTACGCAGCTCGTCAACCGAGAAGATTTCTCCGTCGGCTCTCGCCTCTACTATCTTCTGCGCCGCTGCCTCGCCGAGTCCCGGAAGCGAGGAAAAGGGTACGCGTATTTTTCCGTTTTCGGGAAGATATTTCTTCGCGTCAGACTTATAAAGGTCAACGGGAAGATACTGCACTCCTCTTGCAAGGCTTTCGCGTACGAGCAGCATAGTGGAATAAAGCTCTTCCTCCTTCTGCGTTACAGTTTCGTTTTTGTCCTTTTTGCGTCGGTCTATATCGTCTAAAACCGACGTTATGTAATTCTTACCCTTTAACACGATTTCGGCATCAAAGCCTCCGGGCGCTGCCGAAAGGAATGCCGCATAGAATTGCATAGGGTAATAAATCTTGTACCATCCGAGACGGATGGCCGACATAACGTAAGCCGCAGCGTGAGCCTTCGGGAACATATACTTTATCTTCTTACAGGAGTCTATATACCACTGTGGCACGTCGTGCGCTTTCATTTCATCTACCCATTCGGGTTTCAGCCCTTTTCCTTTGCGGACGGATTCCATAATATTGAAGGATAGTGAATTGTCAAGTCCGTATCTTATCAGGTCGTTCATTATGTTGTCACGGCATCCTATAACCTGAGAAATATTACATATTCCCTCTCTTATTAAGTCCTGCGCGTTGCCCGTCCAGACGTCTGTGCCGTGAGAGAGACCTGATATTTGCAAGAGGTCGGCAAAGGATTTCGGCTTCGCCTCCTCAAGCATCCTTATAGCGAAGCGCGTGCCGAATTCAGGCAGACCGTAGGTTCCGAGAGTAGATCCTATATCCTCCTCAGTAACTCCAAGCGGATCGCAGGAAAGAAAGAGCCTGTACACTGCGGGGTCGTTCATTTTTACGTCCAAAACCGACGTGTCGGTATATCTCTCAAGCATCTTATATTTTGTCGGAATATCGTGCCCAAGCTCATCAAGCTTAAGTATCGTATCGTGAAGATATGAAAACTGGAAGTGAGTGGTTACTATATCCGACGTAGGATCGTCCGCAGGGTGCTGAACGGGTGTAAAATCGTAAATTTCGTATTCCTTCGGCACAACTATAACACCGCCAGGGTGCTGTCCCGTCGTTTTCTTTACGCCCGCGCAATGAGTGATTATGTTGGATATTTCGGCTTTAGGCAGAGAAACGTTTCTCTCTTCGAGATATTTTACTACGTAGCCGTAAGCAGTCTTATCGGCAAGAGTTCCTATAGTACCCGCTCTGAAAACGTGCTTCTCTCCGAAAAGCTCTTCTGTGTATTTATGGACCTTTCCCTGTACGTCTCCCGAGAAGTTAAGGTCTATATCGGGGGACTTGTCTCCGTAGAAGCCCAAGAACGTCTCAAAGGGAATATCGTGTCCGTCGGCATACATAAGAGTATTACATACGGGGCAGTATTTGTCGGGCAGATCGAAGCCCGAGCCGTATTCTGAAGGAATATCGAAATCCGAATGCTTACACTGAGGGCAACGGTAATGCGGGGGCAAAGGATTTACCTCGGAAATTCCCGCCATCGTAGCGACAAACGACGAGCCGACAGAGCCTCTTGAGCCTACGAGATAGCCCTCGCTCTCGCTATAGGCTACCAGCTTCTGAGCTATCATATAAAGCACCGCAAAGCCGTGCTTGATAATAGCGGTAAGCTCTCTGTCAAGTCTCTGCTCAACCTGAGGGGGAAGCTTCTCGCCATACCAGTCGTGCGCTCTGTCCCAGCACATTCTCTGTAGGTCCTCCTCTGCGCCATCCATTTTAGGCGTATACTGTCCGTCGGGCACGGGAAGAATAGGCTCTATTCTATCAGCTATTTTATTTGTGTTTTCGACAACGACCTCATATGCAAGCTCTTCTCCCAGATAGGAAAATTCATCTAACATTTCCTCAGTCGTTCTGAGATATATTCCCGTATCCTTGTCTGCGTCGGCGAATTTCATTCCCGCAAGCAGTATTTTACGGTATATCTCGTCCTCTTTATTTATAAAGTGAGCGTCGCAGGTGGCGACGGTAGGCTTTCCGTGCTTATTGCCGAGCGCTATAATGCGTCGGTTGATATTCTTAAGAGACTCCTCGTCGGGCACCTTTCCCTCCGATATAAGAAATCTGTTATTACAGAGAGGCTGTATCTCCAAGTAGTCATAAAAGGATATCATCTCGTCTATGTCGCTCTCCGAGCGTCCGTCAAGCAATGCCTGATAAAGCTCTCCCTGCTCGCAGGCTGATCCGATTATCAAGCCCTCTCTGTGACGCTCTATCAGGCTCTTCGGCATTCTCGGTCTGCGCTTATAGTACGTAAGATAGCTTTCCGAGACCAGACGGTAAAGATTTTTAAGACCTACCTTATTCTGAGCGAAAATTATGAGATGATGAGGACGCAGAGAAAGCGGGTCCGACTTCTCGCTCATAACCGCCATCATCTGCTCAAAGCCGTCAATTCCCTCCTCTTTAAGCTGACGCAGCATAACCGAAAACACTGACGCAAGCATAGCAGCGTCGTCGCAGGCTCTGTGGTGATTGAAATTACCCAAGCCGTAATGCTCGGCTATACTGTCGAGAGTATGCTTCTTTAGTGAGGTATTAAGGTATCTTGAAAGAGAGAGAGTATCGAGATATGAATTCTCAAACTTAAGACCGCACTGCTCTGAAAATACGCGTATGAAGCCCGTATCAAAATTAGCGTTGTGCGCTATGAGCATTCTGTCGCCGACAAAGGAATAAAAGGCAGTCAACGCTTCTTTTATCTTGGGCGCGTCGGACACCATTTCGTCGGTAATGTGAGTCAGCTCGCTTATCTGCTTGGGAATGGGCACCTCAGGGTTTACAAAGGTGTTGAAGGTGTCTAACACCTCGCCGTTTTTTATTTTTACCGCGCCTATCTCGGTAATTTTGCAGTTTACTGTAGAAAGACCTGTCGTTTCTATATCGAAAACTACCATTTCATCGTCAAACGAGGGAATTTTACTGCCGTAAAAGGCTCTCGCGGTATCGTCGACGTAATAGGCCTCTACTCCGTATAATATCTTGAGCTCGGGGTATTCCTTACGCGCTACCTTAAGTATTTCGGGGAAAGCCTGAACCGTTCCGTGATCCGTTACCGCAATAGAGGTGTGTCCCCATCTCTTAGCCGTGCTTACAAGCTCGTCGGGACGGATAATGGCGTCCATCGTGGACATATTCGTGTGTAAATGAAGCTCAACGCGCTTCTTCTCTGCCTTGTCTGTACGTAGCCTTTTCTTTGCCGTATAAATACAGCGCGGCAAGCAGACAAGCTCTCCGTCGAACTTATCTCTGTAAATTTTTCCTATAACGGCTATGCTTTTTCCTGTCTTTAACGAGGACATAGCCTTGTCCTCACCGACGTTGAAGGATTTTTTTAAATATATGGACGAGCTTCCGTCAGAGACTCCCACTGTTACCGTCGTTCTGTCTCCCTTGAAATTGTCCTTTTTCGTATTTTCAAAGATATCTCCGAAAAATACGGCTCTGCTCGTTTCCTCTCTTATATTTCCTATAAGAACGGGGTTTTTAATCCCCAGATCGTCGCCCATAACAAGCTCGGATTCCTCGAGAGAGTATATACTTGTGCCCATTTTATAAAGCTTTTCCGAAAGCTGCTCTCCCGCCGTCTCGCTTTCGCAAAGCGACGCCTTATGCACTCTGTTATCTGACACGGTCTGGTTTTGGCTCTGTTGAGCTTCTCTTGCCCTGAAGATAGCTTCTCTCGTTATGCTTTCTGCCGCTTCTTCTATTCTTTTTCTTCTCTCCTCGTTTTTAATATATGCGTCGGGGCTTTGAGTTATATGTATACTTTTGTTTACAGAATATCTGTAGCTTATTATTCTCGAAATTATTTCAGACGTCGAGGATGAGGCGATGAGCTCTAAGCCCCCCTCTAAAAAAGGTACTTGAATTTCTAAAATATCGCCCTTATCAAAAATCTCGGCTTCATCGAAAAAGCCCTTCGTTATAGCGCCGACTCTTGCCGCCTCGTCGAAGATTTCACTCATACAGCGAAGTGAAAACTCGCTTTCGGGATAATGCGGAAATATCCTGAACGACTGAGCGTCGTAAAAGACGCGAAGCTCGTCCTCTATTTCATAAAGCAACGCCTGACTCTGATGCTCTTCAAAATCCACGTCAAGCTCTACTCTGTAAGGCTCCTTCTGTATTCTTATACGAACGTTTTCCGCCTTTTCAAGAAGCTCTCGCTTGTCCTCTGTCGGACTGTATTTTTTAAATATATCAAAAAATTTTTTACTTTTTTCGGGCATTCCGTTACATCCTTTTTATTTCTTCTATTAAAGCTTCTATTATTTTATCATCGCTGATTTTGCCGACAATTTCGCCTTTTTTAAACAGCACGGCCTCTCCGACACCGCCCGCTATTCCAACGTCGGCCTCTCTCGCTTCTCCAGGGCCGTTTACCACGCAGCCCATAAACGCGACCTTTATCGGCTTTTTGCGTAGGTTTTCTGCGTCAAGCGCGCGCTCAAATTCCGAAAGCAGAGGTATCAGGTCTATCTTGGTTCTTCCACAGGTGGGGCAGGAAACTATGTCTATTTCCTTATCTTCAAGCATATCGAGAGCTGAGAGAATTTCTTTTCCCGCCTTTATTTCGCACAAGGGATCTGCTGTGAGGGAAACGCGAATGGTGTCGCCTATTCCCTGCGCGAGCAGAGCGCCTATTCCAAGCGCGCTTTTTACAGTACCCGAATGAATACCGCCCGCCTCGGTAACTCCAAGATGAAGCGGATAGTCGGTTTTTTCGCTGAGTATTTTATTTGCTTCAAGCATATTCCTGACGTTTGACGCCTTTACGGATATACATATATCGTCGAAATCAAATTCGTTGAGAAGTGATGCGTGATAGAGGGCGCTTTCGGCTAACGCCTCAGGCGTAGGACTGCCGTGTCTTCTAAGAATTTCCTTCTCGAGAGAGCCACTGTTTACTCCTATACGGATAGGCACGCAAGCGCTCTTACAGGCGTTTACTACCGCGCGAACACGCTCACGGTCTCCTATATTTCCCGGATTTATTCGTATCTTGTCTGCCCCTGCCGCAACACATTCGAGGGCGATTCTGTAGTCAAAATGAATGTCGGCGACTAAAGGGATAGTAATTCCCCGATTTTTCAATTCATAAAAGATTTTTGAAGCCTCCGTATCGGGCACCGCTAAGCGCAGTATATCGCATCCTGCGTCTGAAAGCGCCTTTGCCTGCAGATAGCTCGCGTCCGCGTCGTGCGTATCGGTGTTTGTCATAGACTGCACGCTGACGGGCGCGCCTCCGCCAATCAAAAGGCTTCCGGCTTTTATTTGTTTCGTCTTTTTTCTTATCGTACCGTAATCCATTTTTTCCTCTTATACCAAAGATAATATATCCTTAACAGTAATAAACAGCATAAATGCCATAAGAATGACTATTCCCACAAAGTGTATCATTCCCTCATATTTTATCGGCACAGGTCTGCCCGTCACCATTTCAAAAAGTATAAATATAGTTCTTCCGCCGTCGAGCGCGGGAAAGGGAAAGAGATTGACCACTCCCAAGTTTATACTTATAACGATAGCTATATAAACGAGGTTGGCAAAGCCGCCGCTTGCTGCCTGACTGACCTGCGAGGTAACTCCTACAGGCCCTGACACTGCGTCAATACCGAATCTTCCCGTTATCAAATCATAAATAGATTCCCATACTGTGCGTACTGTAAGCACTGAACGGAAAAAGCCGTGCTTTATCACGTTGCCGAGTGTCGTCTTTTCAGGCGTTGTATAAAAATCCCGTGCGCCCAGATACTGATTTCTTTCTACGTAGACGGGAAAATCGGCATACAAATTGATTTTTTCGCCCTGACGTAAAACCGTAAGCTCGACAGTCTCGATTCCCTGTCTCATAATTTCATAGTCAAGCTCACTTAAAATGCGTACTTTCTTTCCGTTTAGGGCGACAATTCTATCGCCTGCGCGAAGTCCCGAGTCCTCACTGCTGTTTTCTCTCGGCACCTCTTCGCGCGAAATGATGCTGTCTACCTCCGTGCTATACATAGCTTCGGGGGTTGCGCCTATAAGGATAAACATTATAAGAACACCCAGAATTATATTCATAGCAGCACCCGCAACGGTGATAATAAGCCTCTGCCAAGCAGGCTTTCTGAACAGGGCGTTCTCGTCGTCAGAGTCCTCGTCCTCTCCCGCCATGCTTACGTATCCGCCTATCGGGAACATACCGAGTGAATATTTTATCTCGGTCTTTTTCGACGTGTAGGTAATCAGCTTCGGGCCCATACCTATAGAAAATTCCTTGATTTTAACGCGGAATATTCTCGCCATAATATAATGTCCGAATTCATGTATGAAAATCAAAAATCCGAATACTAAAAGCGCAAGCAAAATATAGAGTGCTTTCATTGTTTTCTCCGTTTTATTTTATCTTTTTTTCGGCTATTCTTCGCGCTTCTCTGTCAGACGTCTTTATTTCGGAAAGCGAAGCGTAGGCTTTCGCATACGACATTTGTTCATAGGTCTCGCCCACAAGGTCAAAAATCTCGCAGAAGCTGATTTTCCCGTTTAAAAAGGCTGCTACGGCTATTTCATTCGCCGCGTTCAGAACTGCGGGCATAGCGCCGCCGTCATTTATCGCCTCATATGCGAGGGAAAGCAGCGGGAAGGTCTTCATATCGGGACGGGCAAAGGTGAGACACCCAAGAGAAAAGAGGTCAAGCCTTTCTGTCTTTGACTCTACTCTGCAGGGATAGCTCAAGGCGTACTGTACGCAAAGGCGCATATCGGGGACTCCCATCTGCGCAATTACCGCATTATCAATATATTCAACTGCCGAATGTATTATACTCTCTCTGTGCACGGTTACCTCAACCTGATCGGCGCTGACGCCAAAAAGATGACACGCCTCTATGACCTCGAAGCCCTTGTTCATCAGACTCGCGGAATCTACCGTTATTTTCGCGCCCATTTTCCAGGTGGGATGGGCGAGAGTGTCCGAAAGAGTCACTTTTTTCAATTCTTCCCCTGTCATACCGAAGAAGGGCCCACCAGACGCCGTGAGAATAATTTTCTTTATCTCGTTGTGGGAAGACGCTCGAAGCGACTGAAAAATGGCGCTGTGCTCACTGTCCACGGGGATTATTTCGGCTCCCGTTTGCTCGGCTTTTTTCATCACTATGTCGCCCGCTATTACAAGCGACTCCTTATTTGAGAGCGCCAAGCGTTTTTTTGCGTCAAGGACGGAAAGGGTAGGCATAAGCCCAGCCTCTCCGAGTATCGAATTCACCACTGCTTCGGCAGAGCTTGCCGATATCGCCTCGCATATTCCGTCTTCTCCCGAAAGGACCCTTACAGGCGTATCGGCGAGCGCGATTTTCAGATCCTTGGCGGCGCTTTCGTCTGCCATAACGCACGTTTTAGGCAAAAATTCTCTTGCCTGCGCTTCTATCTGCTTGACGCTTCTATTCGCAGTCAAGAGATCTATATTTATTCTGTGCCTTCTCGCAACGTCGAGCGACTGTACGCCTACAGAGCCTGTAGAGCCTAACACCGCTATACGTTCGGGCATATGGTTTTCTGTATTCATATTTCCTCCTTTGAAGAAAGAAGGCTGTCCGCATTGAAAAATCGCACACAAAAAAACTCAAAAGAGAAAATGCGAATTTGCTTTAAGACAGCCCTTGTCTATTTTATTAAGCGAAGAAGGAAAACTCCCCGCCCATCGAAACGAGGATGTAGAGCATAAAAGAGACGGGAATTATAGAGTCTATGCGATCAAGCATTCCTCCGTGTCCGGGAAAGATTTTTCCGTAATCCTTTATACCGTGTTCCCTTTTTATAAGTGAAAAAATCAAGTCTCCTATCTGCGCGACAAGCGAGACCACCAAAGCAGAAAGCGCAAGCGCAGGATAGTTTGGCGTAATACTGTAAATTCTGCCTACCGCAAAGCCAAATATGAGGTACGAAAAAATGCAGAAGAGGCTTCCGCCTATGCTTCCCTCTACCGTCTTTTTGGGGCTTATCTCCTCTATCAGCTTATGAGAGCCGAAAAATCTGCCTGTAAAGTAGGCGAAGGTGTCGGTAACCCAGGCTGAAATGAAGACGAGCAGATAAAGATACTCTCCGCCCTCGCTTCTTCTGAGCAATACAACGCACACCATTGCCCCTATAATATAAAATATTCCCGTAAAGGTCGAGGATACGGCAAAAAAGGGCAACCTGCCTCTTTTAAAGACTGCGTAGGCAAACAAATAAAAGAGGTATAAGGCAAATACTGCCGCCGTTATAAGCAGAAAGCCACTGTCATTTTTAAAATGCGATGCAAGTGGCAGGGCAAGCGAGATAACAAACGCAGGCACGCAAAGCGCGTAATCCTTCTCGTGTCCCAGACACTTCAAATATTCAAAGGTCGCAAAAAGCGACACTATTGAAATAACGATAGGGAAAATGACCGTATGTGAAAAAATAAGCACGGGGACAAAAACGCTTAACAGTACAAGCGCCGTAATTATTCTTGTTTTCATATTAAAATACCTCTAAGGTACATCAAAGTCCGCCGAAGCGACGGTGTCGTGTGCAGAACTCGGCAACAATAGAGTCAAGCTCGCTGTCTGAAAGGTCTGGCCACAAAGTCTTTGTAAAGTGGTATTCGGCATATGCAGACTGCCATAAAAGAAAATTGGAGATGCGAAAATCGCCGCCTGTTCTTACCACGAGGTCGGGGTCGGGGCTGTTCCTTGTATAAAGGTGAGAAGAAATATCCTGCTCGCTTATCTCGGTTTTTCCCTCTTTTATTAACGCGTTGCAGGCGTGTACTATTTCATCTCTGCCGCCGTAATTAAGCGCTATATTGAGTGTCAGAGGATATTTTTCGGAAAGCTTTTCAAGCTTATCCATCTTTTCGCGAAGCTCTGGCGAAAGCTTCTCCCTGCCGCCCAAGAAAATGAAGCGTATTCTGTTTTCGTCAAGCTCGGCTATCGCGCTGTCAATATACTGGGAGAGAAGCTTCATCAGCTGCTCGACCTCAAATTCAGGTCTGTTCCAGTTTTCTGTCGAAAAGGCATAGACTGTAACAGTATTTATGCCGATATCGCCGCAATGTCTCACCACTCTCTGAAAATTTTCAGCGCCCTTTACGTGACCGTATTCGCGCTTAAGGCCTCTTTTTTTCGCCCATCTGCCGTTGCCGTCCATAATAAAAGCTATGTGAGATAGCTTTTTATCCTCATTTACGGCGACTTTCTTTTTCCTTTTGAATATCATAAGCTATAGCTTATATCTCCATAATTTCTTTATTCTTTGCCGAAGTTATGTTATCTATTTCCTTGATATACTTATCTGTCAAGTCCTGTGTTGCCTTGTCGCTCGCCTTAGCCTCGTCCTCTGTCATCTCGCTGTTCTTCTTTGCCGCCTTTATAGCGTCGTTTGCGTCACGTCGAATGTTACGGATAGCGACCTTTGCGTCCTCGCCCATCTTGGATATCTGCTTTGCCATCTCCTTACGTCTCTCCTCTGTGAGCTGAGGAAATACAAGGCGTATTACCTTACCGTCATTCTGGGGAGTAATTCCGAGATCTGACGCCAAAATAGCCTTCTCCATATTCTTCATAGTAGAGGAATCCCAAGGTGAAATAACGAGAGTTCTCGCATCTGTTACCTTAACCTCTGCCATCTGATTTATCGCTGTAGGCGAGCCGTAATAATCCACGGTAATCTTGGAAAGCACGTCGGGAGTAGCTCTTCCTGCTCTCATAGATGAAAGCGACTGCACGTAAGAGTCAATGCTCTTTTTCATTTTGTTTTCATAATCCTTAAGCTCAAGCTTCATAATAACTTCTCCTTTATGTTAGTTTTACTTTGTTTTTTATTGTGCGTTGCTTACGACTGTTCCGAGCTTCTCGCCCATTACAGCGCTATATATGTTTTCCGCGCGATCAAGTCCGAATACGAGTATCGGTATGTTTCTGTCCATACAAAGTGCGGTAGCAGTAGAGTCTATCGCCTTGAGGCCTCCCGAAAGAATATCTCTGTAGTTTATAAAATCAAGCTTCTTCGCGGTTTTGTCCAGATTGGGATCTGCCGTATAAATGCCGTCTATGTTCTTCGCCATAAGAATTACGTCGGCTCCTATCTCTGCGGCTCTTAACGCTGCCGCCGTATCTGTCGAAAAGAAAGGTGAACCGAGTCCGCAGCCGAATATAACGACTCTGCCCTTTCTGAGATGCGAAACGGCCTTGTCTCTTATGTAGGGCTCTGCCGCCGCCTTTATATCAAAGGACGTCATAACTCTCGCGTCGATTCCGTCTCTCTCAAAAGCATCCTGCAAGGCAAGGGCGTTTATAGAGGTCGCAAGCATTCCCATATGATCGGCTCTTACAGGGTCCATATTTTTTCCCTGTCTGCCTCTCCATATATTTCCCGCGCCCACTATTATTCCTATCTCAACGCCTTTTGACAGGCATTTTTTTACGACTGTGGCTATTTCGTGCACGAAATTATCGTCAATCAGTTCATTCGTGCCTGCGGCGAGCGCTTCACCTGAAAGCTTCAACAATATCCTCTTATATTTGGGGGCCGTATTTTCCATACTTCAACTGCATTTCCGCTATCGGAAAATTCCTTTCATATATTTATGATATTACAATTACTATTTTACTTCAAAAAGTGGATTTTGTAAACACTTTTTAGAAAAAATTATCAAAAATTATTATAATTAACAATTATTCTTAAAATAATCGCTTTACTTTATTTTTTTTGTTTTTCCTTTTGTCTTTTTTATTATAACACAAAATCTGCAGAGGGGCAATACCCTCTGCCGATTTTTATCGAGTCCGTCCTCTTACGAGGATAAAAGCTTATTTTACGAGCTTTGCTATCTCTTCTGCAAAGTTCTCTTCGCGCTTCTGGATTCCTTCGCCCTTATCGTAACGGTAGAAGGCAAGAACCTTAATGTCTGCGCCAAGCTCTTTAGCGGTAGCTGCAACGTATTTAGCTACTGTCATAGAGTCATCCTTAACGTAAGCCTGCTCCATCAAGCAGTTTGTTTCATAGAACTTACCGAGCTTACCTGCAACGATGCCCTCAAGAACCTTCTGAGGCTTGCCTGCAAACTTGGGATCCTGCTCCATCTGCTTTGTGAGAATTTCCTTCTCTTCCTCGATAGCAGCTGCGGGAACAGACGCCTTGTCGAGATAAAGGCTGGGCATTGCCGCTGCCTGAAGAGCGATATTCTTTGAAAACTCTGCGAATTCAGCGGTAGCCGCCGTCTTTTCGTCTGTCTCAAATTTAATGATAACGCCTGTAGCGCCGATACCGTGAACGTATGTGCTTACGATACCGTCAACGATAACAAAGCGTCTGATGCTGAGCTTTTCGCCGATTGTGAAGGTCTTTTCCTCAAGAGCCTCTTTAACCGTCTGCTCTGCGTTTATCTTGTTGCCCATAAGAGCGTCAACGTCTGCGGGACGGTTAGCCAGAATAGCCTTAAGAATATCCTTTACGAATGCCTGGAAGCTTTCGTTTTTAGCAACGAAGTCTGTCTCGGAGTTAACCTCTACCATAGCGGTAGCATTATTTTCCGTAAGAATAGCAACTACGCCCTCAGCGGCAATTCTGCTCGCCTTCTTCGCTGTAGCAGCCATACCCTTTTCACGAAGAACCTTTATAGCCTCTTCAAAATTGCCGTCAGCGGCAACAAGCGCATTTTTGCAGTCCATCATACCGCAACCGGTCTGTCTTCTGAGCTCGGCTACGTCTTTTGCTGTGAATGCCATATATTTAATTCTCCTTATATTTTATTTTATAGAGAGCTCTGATTACTCAGCAGCCTCGTCAGTAGCTACCTCTGCTTCTGCAGCCTCTTCAGCAACGGTTTCCTCTGCTGCGGGAGCGTCTGTGAGCTGTTCGCCACCTCTGCCCTCGATAACAGCGTCAGCCAACGCGCCGCCTATAAGCTTAATTGCGCGGATAGCGTCGTCGTTACCGGGAATGATATAATCCGCATCGTCGGGATCGCAGTTTGTATCTACGATAGCGATTACGGGAATACCAAGCTTCTTCGCCTCAAGAACCGCAATTCTCTCCTTGCGTGTATCAACTACGAACAATGCGGAAGGAAGAGTTTCCATTTCCTTGATACCGCCGTAGTTCTTATCGAGGTCCTCCATCTCCTTAACGAGCTTGGAAACCTCCTTCTTGGGAAGTAAATTAAAGGTTCCGTCTGCCTCCATTCTCTGGAGCTCCTTCAAACGGTTGATGCTCTTTCTTATAGTCTTGAAGTTTGTGAGCATACCGCCGGGCCAACGTACGTTTACATAGTACATTCCGCATTTGAGAGCCTCTTCCTTAATGGTGTCGGCAGCCTGCTTCTTTGTACCTACGAAAAGAACTGTGCCGCCCTCCTCGGAGATGTTACGTACAAACGTGTAAGCCTCCTCGAATTTCTTAACCGTCTTCTGAAGGTCGATGATGTGGATACCGTTTCTCATGGTGAAAATGTATTCATCCATTTTAGGATTCCACTTCTTTGTGGGGTGTCCGAAATGAACACCTGCTTCAAGCAACTGCTTGATGGATACTACGAACATTTTTTGTTCCTCCTTGTTTGGTTGTTCCGCCACAATGCGATACAGTGCCGCTACCTCATACGAAGCACCGACGGCACACACACATTATGTGAGATTTATTTTTCTGCTTTTTGGCAGATAAAGAGATAATACCACATTTATTGTAAAATAGCAAGAACTTTTTCGAAGTTCACAATAAATTTACAATTGTCTTAGCAGCTACAGTTACCAATCTCCTTATCCTTGTCCTTTTTTCCGCATTTAGCGCGGGGGAAGCAGTCCTCTGCGTTGACTATTATGACGTCCTCGCCTATCTTGGTTATTTTACACCAGGGAATGATAATATCCTCGCTTTTTTTAAAGGAAAGCACTCCGCAATCCTCTCTTACTACTATGGCGGTTATTTTTCCGTCGCAAACGTCAAAAACGACCTCTGCCACGTGTCCGATTATTTTCCCGTCACATGCATTTACAACAGCCTTTTCTCTGAAATTTTCAGTATTGCAATCCTTCATAGCGCACCTCTCAAGTTCTATTATAGCGTAAGAGAAATAAAAAGCATTTCCCTTATTTTTTCGTATATTTTATCAGCGTCGCTTGGGGGCAACGGATTTTTCCCCAGCCCACATTCTATGGTAAATGAGGGTATCTTCATTTTCGTTAGCGCCCAGTCGGTAAGTCCACCGTATGAAGCAAGTCCTTCGGGACGCGAGAGAGCGTATCCGCTTTTTTCGGACAGTAATTTCCCTATTCTTAAGCTCTCATCAAGGACGCAGTCGCCGCTCGTATAGAAAATTTCCTCTCCCTGCGTATGAAAGGTATAGATTACGTCGGGGGAAAGCGCGCGTATCAGATTACACATCGCGCGGCATTCAGGCTCTGACTCGGGATATTCTCCACTGAAGCGAGTGGGCGCGCCACCGTTTATTCCGTATTCTGCCTCCAGCTTTTTATATTCGTCAAAGCCCGAGTCGTAGTTGTGGTTTAAATCCACGCCTCTCGCATTTGCCTGCCAGTGTGAAAAGTCATCGCCCCCGTTCATTTTCCGCAGTCTTTCGCTTAAAATTCCGCCTGCCTCTATGCCCCTTATCTGCAAATCGACTCCGTCGGGATTCAGCATCGGCACAAAAACGAATCTCGCGTTTGCAAGCGCGCGGGATAAATCGACGCCGAATTCTTGCTCTCTTTTCGACGCCCTCTCGCAAAGCTCTCCTATAAAGCGAAGCAGAATGAGGGACGTTATCCATTCCATTGCGTGATGAGAAGCGACAAAAATATAGGTTCTTTTCCCTTCTCCGAGCGTCAGCACGTCAAGGCTCTTTCCTAAAATGCTTTTCCCCATAACTCCCGTCCTTAAAATAGGATTATGGAACACAAGAGACCTTATGTACTCATTCATTTTTTCATATGTCAGAGAATTTTCGTTTTCCTTTAAATAAGATACGTAATCAAATTCATTCAAGCCGATTTTCCGCCTTTACGTCAGTATAATACAAATTTATTCGCTAAAAGAAAAATCTATGCAAAAAAGTCACTTAAAGTTTATGTTAGGTCTTGTTTTCGGCTTTAGAATATGATAAAATATAAAAAAGTTCATTTTGGAGACCTTTATGAATAACAAGAAGCTTTTTTCAAAATCACTCATATTTCTCCAAGCGCCGACGCTCGTAATTATATCCGCGCTTTTACTATTTTCGCTTACGACTGAATTTTTGCAGCAGAGCGAAAGCGCTCTTATGCTCGCTATATATTATATTTCAAGGGCCTTGAGCTACGCTCTCTATTTTATGTGGTGCTCGTATATATGCGTCATGCTCTTACATAAAAAATTTTTGTTTTCCGTTTTTCTTACATTTACTTTCTTTATTTTCAACCTTGTAAGAATTTTCTTCTCTTTTGTATTTTCAAACGGTTCCCTTTTTGACTCCTTGATTTTTCTCTTACCGTCGGCGCTCGGCGCGCTCGCCGAATGCATAACGGTTTTTCTGCTTTGTCTCGTTTCTTTTGCGGTTTTATCCGTTTCCTATCTGATTAAAGGCTCAAAATGCAAACAAATGTTTGCGTTTTTCAAGACCGACACCGCCGTTACCCTGTTCTCGCTTTCTTCAAGCGGCGCTTTGTTTTTACGTGAGCTTATCGCGGAAATCTCATACACCGTCAGCTTTGTATCGGCGCAGCTCGGCGTTATTTACAAAAGTGAGATGTGGAGTATCGCCTTCGATTATATTTTTCTTTTGATTATACTTCTTACGGGCTACTTTGTTTCTTCGCTTTATATACGTTTAGCCGACGTCTCACTGAAAAACTCTTAAAATAAGTTTATATGGAAAACAAGCCGTTTTCCTCATTTATACACAAAACAAAATGAAAGGAAATTAAATATGATAAGCCTTAACGAATTTAACGCAAACCAAGCAGAATACCGTCTCTTTCAGGAAAAGGAGGATTCCACGCTCATTTATTTTTATCCCGCGAGCGATAAAAAATCAAACGGCGCCGTTATAATTTTCGCAGGCGGCGGATATATGAGAAAAGCCGAATTTGAGGGCAAGGGCTACGCGCAATTTTTGAATGAAAACGGAATCAACGCATTCGTAGTTGATTACCGTGTAAGCCCGAATATTTTCCCCGCGCAGCTCGTTGACGCGAGACGCGCTGTTCGCTTTGTCCGTTACTATTCGGAAAAATTCGGAATTGACGCTTCGAAGATTGCAGTTATGGGCTCGTCGGCGGGAGGTCATCTCGCGGCGCTCGTTTCGACCTACAGAGACAAAATCGATTGTGAGGGCGTAGATGAAATAGACAACGAAGATTACATACCTAACCTGCAAATTCTCTGCTACCCCGTAATTAATCTCTCGGACGAGGCTATCAGACACGAGGGCTCTGCCATCAACCTTTTGGGCAAGGACAATCTTGACTTTGTGAAAAACGTCTCCCCCGACCTGATAGCAGACGAAAAAACGCCTCGCGCGTTTATATGGCATACAGCGACGGACGGCGCGGTAAACGTAATAAACAGCTATTCGTACGCAAGCGCTCTGCGTCGCCATAAAATACCCGTCGAATTGCACGTTTTCCCCGCAGGAGATCACGGTCTCGGACTCGGTCACGGCAACCAGTACGCAGACGCCTATCCCGTAGAGCTTCAGAACCACGTAAGTCAATGGAACGCTCTGCTCTTTAACTTCCTTAAGTTCATAGGCTTTCTTGCTTGATTTATACAATAAAAAAGCTGAGTCAAAATTGATTTTTTAACTCAGCCTCTTGTAATCAGTTCACAAAAAAACACTCGCTGTCCTTTTGGATAACGAGTGTTTTTGTATAAGATAACATTTTTGAAAATTATTTTCAAGCTCGGCTCAGTTTTTTAATTATTCCGCAAGTGAAGCCTTCACTTCGTCAAAACTTTCTCCGATTTCATTCTCGGGAGCTGCGGTAAGCAAGGAAACGACAACTATGAAAATGCAGGAAACGATAAATGCGGGAAGCAATTCATAGATATCCCAAGCGCCGCCTAAGGGACGAATGAAGAACTTCCATACAAATACCGTTATTCCACCCGAAAGCATACCTGCAAGAGCGCCCCATTTATTCGAACGGCGCCAGAAAAGCGATGCGATAACTACAGGGCCGAAGGCCGCGCCGAAGCCAGCCCAAGCAAATGATACTATACGGAAAACAGAGCTGTTAGGATTCCAAGCGAGAAGGACAGCGACAGCTGCTATAACAGCGACGGTCGCCCTCGCTATCCACATCTGTGTTTTTGCCGACATGTGCTTAACAAAATGCCCTTTTACTATATTCTCGGAAACGCTCGAAGAAGCAACGAGAAGCTGAGAGTCGGCAGTAGACATCGTAGAGGCTAAAATTCCCGCTATTATAATACCGCCGATAAATGCGGCTAAAATGCCGTTTTTGCTGAGCAGGGTAGCTATTGCGACGATAATAGTTTCGGATTTAGAGGCTGCCTCGGTAGCGCTTGACGATCCTTCTGTAAGAGAGGTGAGCGCGCCGCTTTCAACCATTCCCAAGCCGACGATTCCTATAAAGATAGCGACGAACATCGAAATGACGACCCATACAGTGCCTACTCTGCGAGAAATCTTAAGCTTCCTGACATCCTCAATTGCCATAAAGCGAACGAGTATATGAGGCATACCGAAATATCCGAGTCCCCAAGCGAGAGTGGAAACTATAGGTAAAAAGCCGTATGAGGAAACGTTGCCTGTAAAGAGGTTTTTGAATGACGTAAGGCTTATGTAATCGGAAATAGATGTTGCGTTGTTTATAACAGCGCCGAAGCCGCCAGCCTTACTTACTCCAAACAAAAGCACGACGATAAGCGCGATAGACATTACAACGCTCTGGACAAGGTCGGTAACGCTTGCCGCAAAGAAGCCTCCTATGACTGTGTAGGCTATTATAATAGCCGCGCTTAAAATCATAGCAACGTGGTAATCAGCGCCAAAAAGTGTCGAGAAAAGCTTTCCACATGCGCTGAAGCCGGACGCCGTATAGGGAACGAAGAATACGATTATAACTATAGCCGAGATAGTGACCAAAAGCTTGCTTTTATCACGGTAACGGTCCTTAAAGAAATCGGGAACGGTGATAGAGCCTGTTTTTGCAGAATAAACGCGCATTCTCTTCGCGACTATAAGCCAGTTGAAATACGTACCCACAGCGAGACCTATCGCAGTCCAAGCAGCCTCTGCCGTACCGCAAAGATAAGCAAGACCGGGCAATCCCATAAGCAACCAGCCAGACATGTCCGACGCCTCCGCGCTCATTGCGGTAACAAAAGGACCTAATTTTCTTCCTCCGAGATAAAAGTCGTCGGTGGAATTATTTTTCTTTGAATAAAATACTCCTACGCCAATCATAAACGCCATATAAAGCACTATGGCGATCAGCATAATGATTTCTGATTTTCCCATTTTGTTCTCCTTTAGAAAAATAGTTTTGTGTATCAAATCAAGCATAATTACACTTTGTATATTTATGCGGCAAAATACAGCCGTCACCCAACCAATACCTGCTTATGATACCATAAAATTAATATATTGTCAATATTTATTCACCAAATCACAAAAATTTATTTCTTTTCTATTATATAAAAATAAGGAGACGTCGGTGAGTTTACTATTCTGAACATTGAAGCGCATATCTTTCTTCTTTCGAGCGTCGCAAAATAGTCGGCGAGCATCTTCCCTTCCAAGTCGCCCTCCTCGTGACCGGGATATACAGCCACCATCAGAATACCGTCGTCGGAGAGCAGCTCAAGCGCGCTTTCAACCGCAGGCATCGTAGTCTCTCTCATTGTCGTTATATTCTTTCTTCCACTTCCGGGCAGATAGCCTAAATTAAACATTCCCGCCTTGATAGGCTCTTTTACGTAATTCTTGACTAAATGGTGGGAAGCGCAAATGAGCGTGTAATTTTTGGGCGCGCCGAGATTTTCAAGGCGTGCTTCTGTCGATTTCAGCGCGTCCTCCTGAATATCAAAGGCAAACACCTTGCCGTTTTCTCCTACCGCAAGTGACAGAAAGGCAGTATCATTGCCGTTTCCCATAGTGAAGTCCACTACGGTGTCTCCCTCTTTTACGTGCTGCATAATAAAATGCTTTTGCAATTCGAGCAGGTCTATCATTTGAGATTTATCCCTTCTTTTTATTCTGTACGTCTGGCTTCGGGGTAACGTACGCCGTATAATTAGTCTTATAAATTACGTATCCCGAATGTGCGCCCGACGGCTTTTTAACGTTCTTTACTCTCGTATAATCAACGGCTACGGGCGCGCCGCTCGCCTTGGAATAATAGGCGGCAATCTCGGCTGCCTCTGTATAATCCTTTTCGCTCGGCTCTTCTCCGTTACATATCAGAATTACGTGAGAGCCCGGCACTCCCTTTGCATGAAACCACAAATCGTCCTTTGATGCCACTTTAAAGGTCAGAAGCTCGTTTTGCAGATTGTTTCTGCCGCAAAGAATTCTGTATCCGCTGTCGCTTTCAAACTCAAGCGGGCGTGACTTTATCTGCTTCGGTGGGGTATAATTTTTCATACGCGAGGCATATCCCGAATGATAAAGCTCGCTTCTTATCTCGTTGAGATCCTCCTCGGTTTCTGCTCCGTCAAGAAAAGCGCGAACGCTTTCTATATATTCAAGCTCGCTCTGCGCCCCTTCTATCAGAGAGGTGAGATGCAACCTTGCGCTCTTCGCTTTATTATACAGCTTATACATTTTCTGCGCGTTCTGCGCAGGAGAAAGCCTCGTGTCAAGCGAAACGGTTACTTCACTCGGTTCTTCGGAGAAATAGTCAATTGCCGTAAATGAGGACATTCCTCTTTTAAGCATATAAAGATTGGCGGTTATAAGATCGCCGTTTTTCTTATACTCCTCTCCTTTAGCGCAGTCGCAAAGCTCTTCTTTCTGCAGAGATAGCTTTTTCCTGAGTCTTGATTCGGCATTGTCAAGCAGTCTCAATATATCGTTTCCCCTCTGCCTTATTCGCTCTGCTCTGTCCCTGTCTCCAAAAAACCTGTCGAGCAGCTCGCCAAAGGTAGCGAAGGTCTCGATCTCTGCCACGCCCTTATAGCTTTTCGGCTCGGTAAAATAATAATCTATAGGCTTTCCGTCTACGTCCTTTACCAAAGAAGGCGTGTAAACATTTGTTAGCAGATTGTTTATTATCTTAAAAAACTCCTCGCACAGTCTGCTTTTATCGGTCTCAAAAATGAGAGCGTCTGTCGTTTTGCTTGCTCTGTACACGATTTCGCGTGAAAGAGATGAGGAAATTCCGAAATACGCGCTCGTTATGAACTTGTCTGCCTGACGCTCTGACGGAAAGGCCGCGAGCTTTTCTAAAAAGCCCTCCTTCGTCTCTGAAAGAGGATCTGCCTTATCCTGCGCGGGTGGGTTTTCGTATTTTAAGCCCGGCAATATCTGACGCAAACGGCTACTCGAAAAATCTATGATTTTAAGCGCCGATATTATTTTGTCATCTCCGTCAAGAAGGATAAGATTACTGTATTTGCCCATAATTTCGGCTATGAGATAGCGCTTTGTGTCAAAGCCCATTTCGTCATATCCGCAGAAGCAAAGACGGACGGCTCTCTCAAAGCCGAGCTGTTCGGCAGACACAAGCCTCGCGCCCGCCAGATGCTTACGCAAGAGCATACAGAACATAGGCGCATTCGCGGGGTTTTCCCTTGAGCGCTCGGAAAAGGAAATTCTCGGCGCATTTGACGAGGCGTTGATGCACAGGCGCTTGGTTTCTCTGCCCACGTGCAAAAGAAGGTCTATTTCGTCCTTTAGCGGCTGATAAACCTTTTCAACCCTCGCGCCACCGGCGACAAAGGTGTTTATCTCGTGTATAACTGCGCGAAGCATTCCCGCATCAAACATTGTTCCCCTCCTTTTCTCTTTAAACAAGAGACTGCCACACGCGCGACAGTCCCGTAAAATCTTATGTCGTTTTATTTCAGGAAGCCGTTTACTATCTGCTCCTCTGCTTCCTTTTCGGTAAGTCCGAGAGACATCAGCTTAATGAGCTGCTCTCCCGCGATTTTTCCTATCGCCGCTTCGTGAATGAGCGACGCCTCAATGCTGTTGGCGGTAATTTCGGGAATCGCGCTTACCTTTGCGTTATCCATAACTATGGCGTCGCATTCGGAATGTCCTGTGCAGCGATTGTTTCCGTTTATTTTGGAATAAAAGACCTGATATGAATCATCTCTCGCGACAGAACGGGAAATAACGTTAGCCTTAGAATTTTCTCCGTCGAGGTCAACTATAAAATCCGTCTTTGCGTACTGACGTCCGTGAGTCATTATCTTCTCGCGTATAACGAGGCTTGACTCCCGTCCGAGCTTTGCCTTAGTTACTCTCTCGGTAGAGCTTACGCCCTTTATCTGCAAGGTATCAAGCTCCATATAGGCGCCCTCGTCAAGCTCGATAACGGTAGTGGGATTCATAACGGTTTCTCCGCTTCCGTCGCCGTCTCCGTAATGCTTTTCAACGTATTTGACCTTCGAATTCTTCCCGACAAAAAATGAATGTATTCCGTCGTGACGCGATTTTTCGTCACCCGAATTGTGAATTCCGCAGCCCGCTACTATAGTAACGTCGCAGTCCTCGCCTATGAAGAAATCGTTATAAACCATTTCCTCATATCCCGTCTGACTTATTATAACGGGAATGTGTACGCTTTCGTTTTTTGTTCCCGCCTTTATTATAATGTTTATACCCTTTTTGTCCTCTCTTGTGACGATGTCGATATTGGCAGTCGTATTTCTTCCGCTTGTCTGTCCGTTACTGCGAATGTTATAGGCTCCGCTCGGCACCTCATGAAGATCGGCTACCTGCGAGAGCAAGGTCTTCTGAATACTGTCCATTATATCCACCTCATTTCAGCTTGTCCGTAAGTGTTCGGCAGGCAGAGGCATCCCCGAGCAAGCTCGGTAAAATCTCCTCTTTTGTTCCCACGTTATCTATTTTACCGTTTGCTATAACCACTATCTTATCGGCTATATTCAAAATTCTCTCCTGATGCGATATTATCAGTATAGAGCCCTTGATTTTTTCGTGCATATTTTCAAAAACGTTTATAAGGCTGTTGAAGCTCCAGAGGTCTATTCCCGCCTCGGGCTCGTCAAATACGGAAAGCTTTGTCTCTCTTGCGAGAACTGTGGCTATTTCTATACGCTTAAGCTCGCCTCCCGAAAGACTTGCGTTTACCTCTCTGTTTATATATTCCCTCGCGCAAAGACCTACCTCGGAAAGATATTCGCACGCCTCGGAAATTCCGATTTTTCTGCCTGTAGCAAGAGTTATAAGGTCGAGAACAGTAATTCCCTTAAAGCGCACGGGCTGTTGAAAGGCGAAGCTGACGCCCTTTTTCGCGCGCTCTGTAATTCCAAGCTCGGTAATATCCTCTCCGTCAAGAAAAATTCTGCCCTCGCTCGGCTTATATATGCCCGCTATTATTTTGGCAAGCGTAGATTTTCCTCCTCCGTTCGGTCCTGTTATAGCGACAAACCTCTCGTTTATTTCAAGGCTGACGTTCTTTAATATTTCCTTTTTTACCTCTCCGTCCTCTGCATAGTAGGAGACGTTTTTTAATTCTAACATATTTCCTCCAAAAAGGCTCTTTAAAATTCATTTCATATCGACTTTATTAGTATAACATAAATTTGACGTTTTTTCAACAAAATACCTGTTTTTTTAAAAGTATTTTTCCTAATTCCATTTTTTTGTTGATTTTTCACTATTTTTACTCTGTTTTATTGCTCTTTTTTGGCATTTTTTAGTTTTCCTCCTTTTTTCTATTGACTTTTCTAAATTTTTGGTGTACTATAATATTTAGGTGTTTTTATATTCATCCATTTTTTTCGGAGGAATTTTATAATGTTCAAAAGGGCTTACATTCGCGTACTCTTGTTAGCGCTGATAGATGCTTTTTTGGTTTTTTGCTCACTTTTATTATCCGCTCTGACTCTTGATCTCCCCCTAAACCAAAATCTCATTATTTACGGCATTGTTGCATTGGCTTCGGCTCTCGTCTCCTTCTTTTTGCTTCGCGTGTATGACATAGTATATACTAACGCAGGACTTTTTGAGGGAATAAGAGTTATGCTCGGCTGTGTCGCCGTCAGCTTTATAACATTTATCGCGTCTGTTCTTTTTCTTGATTTTTCTTGGCGTCTTCCCTTGATTTTCAACGTTATTTTTGCATTCGCCTCCTGCTGTCAGGTATTCTCCAAGCGCCTGTATAACGCTTACAAAAAGAGATACAAGGACCACAGAGAGGACAGAAAGCGCGTAATGATAATAGGCGCAGGAAACGCGGGCGCTCTTATTATCCGCGAGATGCAGACCTCAAAGCATCTCACAATGCACCCCGTCTGCGCATTAGACGACGACCCCGCGAAGCATAAAATGCTTATCTGTAACGTTCCTATCGTAGGCACGACGAGCGATATCTCCGCGTCTGTGGAGAAATATAAAATTGACGAAATTATAGTGGCTATGCCTTCGGTTTCGGCAAAGAATCTCAAGCCCGTTTACGAGAGATGCGCCGCTACAAAATGCAAGGTAAAAACTCTGCCCGGAATATATCAGCTTATAAACGAGGACGTTAATATTTCAAAGCTTCGTCAGGTCGAGATCTCCGACCTTCTGGGACGCGAGCAGATAAAAATAGACAACGATCATATAGCTGAATATACAAAAGACAAGGTAGTACTTGTCACAGGCGGAGGCGGCTCTATTGGAAGCGAGCTTTGCCGTCAGTTAGCGGAACAGAAGCCGAGACTTCTTATAATCTTCGACATTTACGAGAACAGCACGTACGAAATAGAGCAGGAGCTTCGCCGTACGCATCCCGAGCTTAATCTTCTCGCGCTTATAGGAAGCGTACGAGACAAGAAGAAGGTAGATGATCTTTTTGATACCTACCGTCCCGATATTGTATTCAACGCGGCGGCTCACAAGCACGTTCCGCTTATGGAAAATAGCCCTAACGAGGCTGTAAAAAATAACGTTTTCGGCACTCTTAACGTGGTTTTGGCATCCGATAAGTATTCTGTAAAGCGATTTGTGCAAATAAGCACCGACAAGGCTGTAAACCCGACTAATATAATGGGCGCGACAAAGCGTATTTGCGAAATGATAATTCAGACCTACAGCCGTCACTCAAAAACCGAATTTGTGGCTGTTCGCTTCGGAAACGTGCTTGGCTCAAACGGAAGCGTTATTCCACTGTTCAAAAGACAGATAGAAAACGGCGGTCCCGTAACCGTAACTCACAAGGATATAATCCGTTATTTTATGACTATACAGGAAGCCGTATCGCTTGTCTTGCAGGCGGGCGCTTACGCTAAGGGCGGAGAAATTTTCGTCCTCGATATGGGAGAGCCTGTAAAAATTTATGACCTTGCTGAAAATCTCATACGCTTAAGCGGCTTTGAGCCCAACGTTGACATTGATATAAAATGCACAGGTCTGCGTCCCGGCGAAAAGCTGTATGAGGAAAGGCTGATGGCAGAAGAGGGCTTGCAAAAAACAGCAAACGACCTCATAAGCATAGGAAAGCCCCTTGATATCGACGAGGACTTCCTTCGTAAAAAATTAGACGAGCTTTATTCTGAGGCGTACAAGGAAACCGACAGGATGAAGGAGCTTATTGCCGAGCTTGTTCCTACATATAAGATAGATACCGAGCATAAAGCGTAATGCTATTTCGTAACAGCATCAAAAGTCAAAAAAGGCATTTGGTGCTGTTCGTTTTTAAAGACATAGAAAAGGGGGATATAATATGCAAGACAGTACCGTTACACAAAAAAAACCGTCATTCTGCAGCGCTTTGATACGTAAAATATCAAAAGCTGCGTTTTCCGACGTCGCAAAGGCTATACTCTTTATTATCGCCGCGCTTATTGTTATCAGTGAAAAGCTCGTTTTCGGGACGCTCTTGTTTGTCGTAATAACGTCGGTTTTCTTGGCGCTTCCAAAAAGCAACATACAAGCGCTTTACCCGTTTTTGCTTCTTTGCGCTATAGCAATGAAATGCTATAACTCGTTTGATACCTTTATTGTGTATTGGTGGGTTGCAATTATTCCGATAGCGGCTCTTATAACAAAGCTGTGCGTAACGGCAAGAGCATTAAAACGTAAACAAAGGATTACAGTCGGCAAGAGCTTTTACGGCAATCTCTCGGTTGCCTTCGCCGTCACTCTCGGTGGAATAGGCTCTATTTCCCCGTCCGAATATTTTTCGCCTATGGCGCTTTATTACGTATTCTTTTTAGGCTTCGGAATGATTCTTTTCTATATCGTCGCGCGCGAGGGCATTTTCTCATCAGAGGAAAACATTCCCGAGCTTTTCTGCAAGATTATGTATCTTATAGGTCTGTTTTGTGTTTTCTCTGTTTTGCACATCTATTTAAAGAACCTTCCTTTTCTTATTGAAACGGGTCGTTTAAATATGGCGATTGCCTTTCAATGGAGAAACAACGCCGCTACGTTCCTTATGCTCTGCTTGCCGTTTCCCTTTTATTTTGCGAGAAAGAACTGTCTGCATTTTTTTGCAGGCGCTCTTATGCTTGCCGCGCTTATTTTAACCACATCGAGAGGCGCTATTGTATTTGCTCCCATAGAATTTCTTTTTTGCGCCATTTACGCTATACGCTATAACAAAAAGAATATAATTACCCTTCTTTCCTCTCTCGCTATCGCAATTGCCTTTGTGTTGCTCTTGAGGCGCGCGCTTATATATTTAAATATACCAGACTTCTTTAAGGGTACGGCGCTATCATTTAAAAATTTTCCAAACCTTATAAAGAAAGACGAAGCCAGAAGCAAGCTTATTTTCCGCGCCTTTGAGGATTTCAAGTCCTCGCCTGTCTTTGGAAAGGGACTTGCATATAGCGGAAATTCCGACCTTTATAACCCGAAAAAGGGCGCGCTACACTGGTATCATATGATGATACCTCAGATAGTGGGAAGTCTGGGCTCTCTCGGAATACTCGCCTACGGACATCAGTTCATTGTCAGGGCAAGGCTGATTTTTAAAAAAATCAGTCCTCAAGGCCTATGTCTCGGAATTTCCTATCTCGGAATTTTGCTTATGAGTCAGGTAAATCCGGGCGAATTCTGTCCTCTGCCCTATGAGCTTCTTACCGTGCTGATATTTATTATCATCGAATACTGCGAAAAAAGAGCCGAATAAACAAAAGACGCTTATGATACACGAAAAAATGTGTAACGTAAGCGTCCTTTTTCACTTTCGTTTTGTTATAGCGAAAGAGCTTATTTTCTGATTATTTTGGTGTTCGCGGGAAGAATACCTGCGGAGGTATAAACTATCTCGCTTATCTGAGCTATCTGACTGCTGACGAGCTCTTCGTCGGATTTAACGATGATGCTCGCGTTTTCGCCGTTTACTACAGCTATACACTTTTCAAAGCCCTTTGCGACGATAAGCGCCTCTATGTTGGACTCCTTTTCAATTTCAGCGGCTATTCTTGAAATATCCTCAAGCGCCTCTTCCTTTGTCACCTCAAGAGCGTCCTCGCTTGATACAACCTTTTCAAGAACCTCAAGAGCCTCGTCTCTTGCCTGCTGACGGCTGAGCTGTGTTGCGCTGAAGTAAGCCTCGCTTGTGTCCTCTGCCTCAACGGAAACGTTCAAATCCTCGCCTGATTGGTCGCTCATATTATTATCGCCGTAGCCTATGTTGCTGACAGAATCGTAGTACCAAAGGTAATTGAGATATACCGCCAAGCCGATCAATACCACCGCGCAAACGATAATTATATTGCGTTTCCCGAACTTCATTATCGCGCCGTCTTTTCCAAAAATTTTTGCCATTTCTTTTTCCTCCATTATGTAGCATTAATGTATTACATATATATTCCGCAACAAAAGCTTTTATGCATAAATGATATAATGTTTTTTGTTTATCGTGTCGCGCTTACGCAAACCCTGTTTGCCCCTACCCCAAGAAGCGAGCAAACAAGCTCTGTTATACAGGTCTGTACCGAGGGCTCGTCTCCGTTTCGGCAGACTATAGCGACCCCACAGACGCGAGGCATTTTTCGGCAAAGCAGGATTCCCTCTCCCGACGAAACGATATAGCTACCGTCAGAGCGCTTGGCGTAAACGTATTCTTCGCCGCATTCAAGCGTGACAATCACCGTGGGACTTTCGTCTCGGCTCACCCTTCTGCATATTTGAGATATTTTCTCCTCAAGCTCTATCCTGTACCTCTCACTTTCCTCTGTATATTCTTTTTCTGAGCTTGCCTCGCATTCATTTGTCCCCGACATTCCTCCTCCCAAAAGCAAGAGCAAAATTCCGACTGCCGCCAAAAGACAAATAGCCCACTTCCCTTTTAAATTCTTTATGTATTTAAGTATTGTATTGTCAATTTTCAAGCAAATACACCTCACATTCGCACCCAAGCGAGCTTTCTATATATTCTTCTATCTTGCGTATGTCTGAAAACACTGCCCTGCCCGAAAGAGTTATTTCAACTCGCAAAAAAAGCACCTCGCTGCCGATTATTTTAATCTTACATTTTGCCTTTATATTCTCCTCTGACATTCCGAATTTATCGCTTAACGCGATTATAAGCCCCTCGCATATAGCGTCTTCGGTCTCTTTTTCAAAATCAGGATTTGCAACAGGCTCATCGCTTGAGACGTCGGTATTGAGAAAGAATTCCTGACTTATATCCTTTATATTGCCAAGCGCGCCGAAAAGAGGAGAAATGAGAACGCAAAGAAGCACAAGCGACAGAGAAAACGAGATAGGTCTTTTCATTTTCCCTTCGGGCGAAAGCGTGGAAAGCACCGCGCAAAGCAGCGAAACCATAATAAGTGAAATTGCGTATTCCCTCATCACGACACCGCCCACGCGCATTTTACAAACAAGGATATAATGATAATGAAAAGGATAGCGCAGAAAACAACAGCCGCCAGAGCTAAATCATACACCGTGCGAAAATCGGTATAAAGCTTTCCTATTTTAGCGCAACCAAGCATATCAGCGCCTGAGGCGCAAATATTGAGAGAAAGTCTCAGAAGCAGAAGATATATAATCACGGGAAGTGTGATTAAAAGAAGCGCCGCGACAGAAGACGCGCCCACCGTGCTTTTTATAAGCGAAAGTGACGCGGCAAGCGTGCCGTACGCCGAATTTACCGTGCTCCCCACAACGGGTATCATATTCCCTATGGCAAATTTTACAGTCCTCGCCGCCACCGAGTCGGAACTAGAGGCAAGCGTCTGCCCGAAGCTCATAGATACAGAAAGTATCATAGTAAAAAAGGAAAGCAGCGTCATATACAGATTTCTTACCGACCTACATAGCGACGAATAATTTATATCAGAGCCGACAGCGCCTATAAGCGTGAGCGCAAAGGAGACCTTCGTAAGCACAGGCAAGGCTTTCGCGCACAGATTTTCCGTCATGACGAGGGCAGCGCCTACACCTGCGCTTGCGCTTATCGCCGTGGCGGTATTTCCCCCGCTGAAGTAGAGTCCCGTCATTATCGGGACAAGCCCGTTCTGAAAATTTTTTATGTCCTCAATATACGTATATACCCTTGTGAGCCCCGACGAAAAAAGCGTATATACCGCAAGAGCTGAAACTATCAAGAGCGCATTGTCCGTAATTTTTCCTATGCTCTCATTACCTATTCCGTTTTTTATCATAGATGCAATGGCAAAAAACACGGTAAGCGCCAAGAGCGTACACAGAACGCTGCCTATGCTTGTAATTTCACCGCAAAAGCAGGAAATCACCGCATCTAAAAGGAATTCGGCGCGAAGCAGCTCGGACACCCTGTTTTCTTTTAGCGCAGGCTCTATTTTGTCTCTTGCGTCATCGGGCAAAGCATCTATGAAATCCGAAATTGCTTCATCGCCTTCATACGCGCTCGCCTCAAAAAATGCTATCGACATAAAGAGAAGTATAAATACTGTTACAAAAGCGGCTTTCCTTTTTACTCTCATTTTGCTTTTCCTTTTTCTCATTCGGCAATAGAAATTGCCAACTCTATTATTTTTTTCATTTCAGGCAGACACAGAAGAAGCATTTCAGCCTTTCCCAAAATTTCAAGCTTCGAGGCTATCCCCGCCTCTCCCAACTCCCGACAGGTCTCCGACGTAAGGCTCACGCAGTATCCTATAACCAATATTTTAAGAATTGTAGTTACGTAAGGCGCGAGCTTTTCCGCATACGTAAATTCGCCTAAAAACGAAAAGATTTCAGAAAAGGCGGAGAGAGCGTAAAAAAATATGACGAGACCGCCGATAATGCCTACAAGCATAGACATTTTCCCACCGCATTCCTTGACTATCATAGCGCAAAGGGCGGCGACGAGCGCCACTCCGCATAAGCTTTGTATATCCATTTTAAAGCCCGAATACTTCCCTTATGGTGTCATAGAGTGTCCCTAATTCCTGTACTAAAAGAATAAGCACGATTATTATGCCGCAAAGCGACAGAAGCATCGCCTGCTCGTCTCTGCCCGATTTTGATAATATCTGATGAGATACGGCTATAAGCATACCGACTCCCGCCACCTTCAAAATAAGTCCTACTTCCATTCTTGTCTCTCTCCCTGTCCTCAAACTTGTCTTTTTTCGTTTGTTTTATAGGAGCTGCCGAATGCGGCAGCCCCCTTTGGTGAACTACTCTTTGTGCCATAGTAGGCAAAATTAAAGAAAAACTATAATTACCATAAGACCGCAACTAAGCACGAGTGAGCGATAAAGTCGCGACTTGCTCGGTTGCTCTTCTCTTCGCTTGCTGTATAAGGCTTCAAGCTCTCCTATATAATAATCGCAGTTTTCTATTTCTTCGTCTCGGTAGCTTTTTCCCAGCTCCTCTCCGAAGGCAAGCAAAAGATTTATTTCCTCACCGTCAAGATATATTTTATCCCTGCACGAATTCAAGGCTGAAACAAAATCTCCCTTTTTCGCCTCCGAGAGAAAGCCCGACCTTTCAAGAGAGTCATTCTCAAACGATAAAAAAATATCGCGCACAGGCGTACAAAAGCAGGATATCTGAGCCTTTATGTGACGTAAGAGAAGCAAAAAGCCCTCCGTCTGCCTCACACGTCTTCTCTCCATAGCGCTTGCTTCATAGCACAAATAAAGAGTTAAAATAAGAAGCGTCAAAGAACCGCACCATTTAAGCAACATAACCATACCCCCGACGTTAAAAATTCAGAGCAATTCAGAGTAATCCACAGTATAGGTGTATTTATTTTCACTTTCTCGCTTCACGTTTATATAAGCTCCGAAAACTCCGTTTTCGGCAAGAATTTTTACAGAGCCCCTCGAAAAAATCTCGGAAAGGCTTCCTGCGTGCGCCGAGGCGATGAGTGGCACTCCGCAGCTCTGCGTCTCGAGAATTGAAAGCGCCTCCTCATACCCTCCTATTTCGTCACATATGATAACGTCGGGCGCAAGTGTTCTGGTGGCAATTTCAATTCCCTCAGCCTTAGGGTAGCCCTTTAAAACGTCAATAGCGCATTCCCGTCCTATAAAATCGCCCGACAGCTCTTCTCTTGTATCTACAAGCGCAACGGTTTTTGAATATTTACCTGAGGAAAGCTGGAGAGCGCAGTCTCTCAGCATTGTTGTCTTTCCGTTTCCGGGCTGGGAATAAATCAGAATTCCCTGTCTCTCTCCCAACTTTTCAAAGGTGTCTATGACTATATTCCCCGCGCCTCTTATATTATGCGGTATGCGAACGCACAACGAGGAGACCTCGCTCACCCCGCAGATAATTCCGTTTTCATACGCCGCCCTGCCCGAAACGCCTATACGGTATCCGCCCTCAAAGGCTACGTACCCGAATTTTAACGATTCACTGTAAGCGTATACAGAGCCTCGGCAAAGGCGTTTTAAGCACTCTCTTATTTCTTCCTCAGTGACAGACGCCGATATGGGTATTACTCTGCCTCTTAAATTTACAGAGGACACCCTCTTCGCCCGTATTCTTATTTCGGAAAGCTTTTCTTCAAAATCGGTATAGCTTTCGGATATTCTTCTTATCTCCCTCACAATTTGCGCAGGCAAACACAAAAACAGTTTTTCCGTATTCGACGAAAACATATCAGAACAAAATCCTTTTGCAAACGGCGCAGCTAAGATAAATGCATATAAGCATAACGATAGACGCGGCGGGAATAGCGTAGCCCGTTTTCTTCACCTTTACGGAAGCAAAATAGACGGTTATGACGTAAATCATAGTCTCCGACGACGCCATAAACACCGACGCGCAGCACCCGACAAAGCTGTCCGCGCCATATTTTTCAAATATATCTGCTAAAACCGCGTTTGAGCCGCTGCCTGAAATGGGGCGCAATATAATTAAGGGGATAAGCTCGACAGGAACACCCACTCTTTCGCCGACAGGCTCTAAGTATTTTGCGAGTAATTCGGGAAGCCCGCTTGCCGAGACCATAGAAACTCCGACCATAAGAATTATGAAAGTCGGCATTAAGGAAAGCGAAAGCTCCATACCGTCCTTGATACCCACAAGGAACTCGTCAAAGGTGTTTTTCTTAATGAAAAGAATCATAATTGCCGCAAAAAGCAAAACAGTGGGAATTGCCAGATATGAAATATAATTTATCACGGTCCTCTTTTTCTCTTTCTTCTCAAATAGGCGAAAATGCGGCATATAACAATGGCGGAAAAGCTACAGGTAAAGCTGACTATCCAAACGGGAACTATCACCGAAAAAGCGTTCTGCGAGCCGTAGAGCCGCCTCATTGTAAGCATTGTCGTAGGTATTAAGGTAAGCGAGGAGGAATTAAGCACCGAAAGCGTTATCATATCGTCGCAGGCGCTTTCCTTGTCCTCGTTCGCCTCCTGAAGCTTTGAGAGCGCGGATAGCGCAAACGGAGTAGCGGCGTTTCCTATTCCCAAAAGATTTGCGCTTATATTTGCCGTAATCTCCTCTATTCCACGCCCATCCTTCGAGGCTTTCGGAAAAGCGAAGCGCAAAAAGGGACGCAATACGCGACTCACTCGCCCTATAAGACCGACGTACGAAAAAAGTCGCATTATACCGCACCAGAGGCACATAACTCCAAAAAGTGATATGGTAAGGCTGACCGCCTTGGTAGCGCCGTCAATAATGCCGTCGGAAAGCGCGCGCATATTGCCCGTATATAAAGCGCAGGCAAAGGATAAAATACACATAAGAGAAAAGGTTTTTCCGAGCATATACTACCTTCAAAAATAAAATTTAATTTACAATATTTTACATTTTTTTGTAAAAAATATTGACTTTTTGAGACGAATATGGTATAATTTAGTAAATTAAGATTACAAGGAGAAAAATAAATAATATGAGAACCTTCGGTATTGTAAGAAAAATAGATGAGCTTGGAAGAATTGTCGTTCCCAAGGAGATGCGTAAATCCCTGTCTATCGAAAACGGAGACGAGGTTGAAATTCTCTTTACGGGAGACGGAATACTTGTAAAGAAATACGTCCCCTATTGCGTATTCTGCTCCGGCAAGGATGACCTTCAGCCCTTTGAAGAAAAATACGTCTGCCGCGCCTGCCGCGAAAAAATCGCAGGCTCCCAAAAATAAGCCGACCTTTCTTATCTAAATTCTATTCGCATAAAGGCTTTTTTATGACAGAACAGAGCAAAAGCCAAAACGTAATTTTTAAAGAACGCCGGACCAAAAAAATTTATACAAAGAAAAATGAGACGCTATCAAAAATAACGTCTCTTTTTGTTTTTACTTATATGGATATTGACACGGCATCACCTTTAGTTAACGATAACCACCATAGTTATCTTTAATAGAGAGTATATGTACGAGAATTTTTAAAGCAAAATACTTTTACATAATCATCACCAATTTCTACAATGCGATAAGCATTAATAGTATCCTCTTCATTTGTTTTTGACACATATCCAATTATATTTCCTTTTATGAAGTAATAATACGATTTGGAGTTGTCTTTATCGTTAGGCAAATTTGAACCAAAAGTTAGGTCATTTGTTTCTGTTTCAACGATGTTGATGAAATTTCCATTGTTATCTTCCCACGACCCAACAATAACTGCGAGTAAAATGCCATTTTCATCCCCATCAAAAACATAGTTGTCTGCGAAATAACTCAAATTCCAATTTTTATATTTGTCAGCGTTGTTTTTTAATGAAAGATAGGAATTTCTTACCTTAGCGTAATCTACATAATATTCCTCCAGCTCCTCTTGTGTTGCGTCGGTCATAAATCGCTTCATAAGTGTTCTGAACAATGCATCCGAAAAAACTTCATATTTTGATTTTATAAAAATTAGATCATCTTTAATTTGGGATACATCTTTGTAATCATCTGGGAGGAGCGAAAGCTTTTCTTCTATAAAATCAATACTTTTTAATTTGCTTTCCATCGTTTGCATTTCTGTTCTAAGGGCATAATAATGCTCGGAACAATAATTTTCATCAAATATTCCGCATCCAGAACATTTTCCAAGAGAGAATGAATGACTTGCTTTCACGCCATCAATTTTGCCACAAAGAACACAATGCTTTTCTTTCAGACAAGTAGCTTCTTGCCATTGATGCGATGCTTTTAAACCATCAATTTTGCCACAGAGTATACAATGCTTTTCTTTCAGACAAGTAGCTTCTTGCCATTGATGCGAGCATTTACCCGTTGCAAAAGCAATACAAAGAATTGCCACAAGAGCTACAATTCCAGCAATTATTAATACAATATTAAGTTTTTTGGTCTTTTTAACTTTTTGCTTCTTTACAGGGCTAATTGGCGTAACAGAGGACTGGCTTGTGTACGAAAAACCTTTTGGAGCAAATGTTGAATTAGAAGCCCCATACATGTTCATATAAATGGTTTTATATTCTTCACCAGACGGTAAATATGTATCGTATACATCAACTATTCCGTTGACGCCATCCACGTTCATCGAACCGCGGCGATTCCACTTGATCGGTTCGCCGTTAATAGTACGGAGAGATTTCAGGTACTTTTCCTGTTCATCAATACCGACTGTATAAATTGGCTTTTGAGGCACAAGCCCGAAATCAGCGTCAAGCTCATTGTGAGGTTGGTTCTCTCTGTTGGCCTCCATAGCCTTTTGCCCTTCAATGACTCCAGCGGCGAGAATCTTAGATAAGGTTTCCTCTTTCGAAACACTTGATATATCCTCGGACGGCGCTGGAATGGTCTCTATTTTACTTCCGCAAAACTGACAGAAGGTGCTGTCATCCGGGAGCGTCTTTCCACATTTATTACATATCATACTTCAACCTCCAGATTTTCTCCGCGTTTCATTTTACTATTTCCGTTCCACATTTATGGCAAAAATCGCTATCCGGCGTTAATTGAGCTCCGCATTTGCGGCAAAAACGACATTCTGCTGTTTTTCCTTCAATTTTCTCATTAACAGAAAAACCTTTTACTATTTCAATGCACTCGTCGGGTGTGGGAATGGTTTTTCCAAGTTTATGGGCGTATTCAATCAATTCCTCATTAAGAGAGCCTATTACAGGGGTACACTCCTTAGGCAATTTCACCATCATTTTTTTATATACTTCTTCTCTTGCTATTCCCCAAGCAATAAAACCAGCAGAGGCAATAAAAATCAACCAAGCAACAACGCTTGTCAAAGTTGCAAAAGCGGCAATACCACTAATCAACGCTGTAACCATAGCTAAGCCTACCAAAGGTAGGAATTTTACATTTTTATTCCATCGAGGTTTCTTTCCGCATTTTGTGCAATTAGTGTTTTGGAGAAGCAAATTACTGTACATTGCAGATCCGCTGTGATTGGGATCGCTGATTATTTTATATGCATCCGCAGCCCATTCTGCACGAGCCCTATTAGCCGCTTTTGCTTCCGCTTCTTGATGTTTTGAAGAACGCCATGAGCTTGTTGTTTCCTGACGTTTGCAAACAATTACGCCCGTTGCAATATTGATTTCTCCGCATTCCTCACACTTCCAGCTTGCATATACCGGAACTGTAATGGTAGACGTGTATGTTGTCCTTGTAGCCATAATCTTCTCTCCTTAACAGTTTTATTTTTCCATCTTTTCCACACGGAGTACAAAAACATCGCCGATGGAATTTTCCAATTGCTTTATGACACTACCAGAAGTTGTAACATAACCAGAAATTCTTGCAGGGTTGCTTTTTGAATAGGTAAGTGTTTCATATGCATCTTCTTTGTTGGCACTTCCGCCAGGATATTTCCAACTAAAAAATACAACCCAAATTGTTTTTCCTTCTACGGTTTTACATCTACAAACTACTTCTGTAATTTCCCGATAAGTTGAGCCATTTGATGTATACACAAAATATTCAGGTTCTATTGAAACGACATCGGCATAAACATTATTGTATTCGTCTTTCATTGTTTCCGTGGCGAAATTTCGCAATTCGTTATTGTGAGCACTATCAACAGCAGCACAGATAATACCAATAAAAATGGCAACGACAATAATGGAAATAATTATAATTTTGATTATTCTTTTTTTCTTGTTTGCCACCTCTGTAGCAGCAACACGCTTTGCCAAAGCGAAATTACGTTCTTGACGAATTTGTGCTTGGCGAAGATATTCAGCTTCTGCGCGTTGCTGGGGACTCGACACAGAAGGGGTGCCTTTCTTTTGATTTGCTGAAGGAGTAGTCGTTTCCTGTGATACAGGAGATTGCTCAAATTGCGTTATTACCTTTGTTCCGCATTTGTCGCAAAATACACTGTCTTCCAACAATTTCGCTCCGCATTTTCTACAGAACAGACTTTTTTCCTCATTCTCACAGCTTGACGCTTCTTCTGTAACTTCTTTATCTTCCTCTAAAGCTTCTGCTTTTCCTTCTCCTTCAATCAAAGGCATGAGGATTTGCTCAGCCCATTCATAATCTACTATAGCGTAATTATCGTCAAAGTTTTTTGCATAATCACTGTTGAAATAAAGTTCATTCAAATAGTCATATGCTTTATCCGGGAGCTCACAGGTCAACTCTTCTCCTTCGTTATCATAGAGGAAAATGAACTCTTTGCCATCGTATGTAGTATAAAATGCATTTCTAAAATCAAAATCCGGGCGTTTTGCTAAAAGATTGTACGCCGTAAACACCTTGCATAATTCAACAATTCGATCGTCACGATTGCGCTCCAAACATGCTACCTTTTCACGCAGTGCGTTCATATCTTCTACAATACGCGTCGTTTTGTATGGAATAAAACTTGTAGCGCGTGCCTCGGCGACTCGTGATGCATATTTGGGAGTTTCTTTGTGAACAACCCAAATCATTGCCATATGCTTCATATCATGATAAAGCATATCGTATTCCAAGTGCGAAACAAAACCGCACTTCGCACATTTGGCATTAAACAAATCTCCACTAATTATCTGTTCAGCGATATCTTCTGCGTAATCTGTATTCACGCTTTGAAAAGCTGTAACTGCTATTGGGTTTCCACACTTTGAACAGTTAACTGTCATACGTTTAGGCATTGACATTGTTATTCACCTCGCTTGTCGTCAGTAATCACCCTTGTTCCACATTTGTTGCAAAAAATCGAGTCATTTGCCAACTTATTACCAAATTTTCTGCAAAACTGAACCTTGTGGGAGGCTGGAGTTTCTACTTCAGTATTTTCTTTTTTGTCTTCTGTTTGAATTTTTACGTCGCTACCATATACGTTGTAATTACCGTATGTTTTACGAACTTCATTAGGATCGGAGATTTGAGGCGGTCTGGATACCGCACTAAAATCATAGGTAACTGCTTCAGACTCTTCTCTCAAAATTCTCTTTTCAAAATATTTTATATTCAATCGATACCATAAGAAGTAAGCAACTATAAGAATCACCAAAAATACCACTAATGCTATACCGAGGTCTAATCCGTTTTCAATGTATTGCTGCACTCCTTGACCGTAAGCCATGATCACTGTTTCAAAAATCAAGACTCCTTTTACGAAACGAACGAAATCACCGTAGTCGCCACCGGATTTAGCAAATACCATTATAGCAAGCACAGGTTGCGCCACGCCTGCAATAAAATATAATAACATCCACCAATAACTAAAATATACGTCCATGTATTGGAAGAAGTCTACGATAATGGTAAGCGACATAAGGCACGCCAGCCAAGGTCTAACCTTTGTGTAGAATGTAAACCATTTAGTACCAAGCTGCCTGTTCATTTTTGTTTCTCCCATACCCTTACTCCTTTACAACTTCAGTACCACATCTGCGGCAGAAACGGCTGTTTTCAACAAGCTTTTCTCCACATTTACGGCAGAATTGAATTTGTGTAGAAGAGCTTACCGGCTCATCGATGTTAGTTTCCGCTGGTTCGGCAAGATCTGTATGTTCATTGGGGGTTGCATTATATATTTCCATACATGCATCACACAGATTTCTATATCTGACACCCATATCGTCCTCGATTTTGGCAGAGGTGGTTTTATCACAAACGTGACCGCACATTTCGCATTTGTTCGCGACAGGAGGAATATTCGCTTGTTCCGTTTGATTTGTTATTTTGTCGGCTTTATGCTCGTCCCATTTTTTACAAAGGGTACGAGCTAACCATATTGTAACTCCATACAAAATGACTGTTGGTATAGCACCGAGGATTACACCGTTCCCCTTAATAATCGCTGATATTAATGCATTGAGAAAAAAGCATAATACCCAAATTAATACTTTCATTGAATGTCATCCTCCTTTATTGTTTTTGTACCACAATTGTGGCAGAAGGCACTGTCTATTGCCAACTTGGTGCCACACTTGCGACAATATTGGTAAGTGGGTTCGGTCGGTGGCACCGTCTGATTTTCTGTTAATGTTTTGGTTGTCGGCGCCATTTTCGCCTTCGACCGATTCTTAGCGACTACGAATATCACTACGCCAACTACAGCGGCGAGTATAAGAATAACAACTATAATCGCTCCGGTATTGTCGTCAGGATCACCATTGTTTCCGGCATTTGAACTATTGGTAGCGGTTTGAGGAAACGTTACTGTATTCAGCAGGGATTTGAAATCCGAAAAGTATTCGTTACTTGAATCTCCGCTAAATTGGAACCAATACATCCAGCCGTTATCATAATAGATGATATGTGTCATAGTTGCCGTAATTTCAAAGCCGTATATTTCAGATGTAGTTGTTGATTCCGCTTGGAAGCATTGAACGCCATTATATGTTACTTTTTTTACTTTTGCAGCGCTTGTACCAACCATTTCCGCTATATCAGCATTGGTAAACGTAGAGTTGTTCAAATCGGATCGCTTATATCCAACCCTTTCTGAAGCGGGCATTTTTGACCAAATGTCTGTACTTCCGTATAAAATTGACATTCCTTCTGCTTCGCTTGATACAAACTTAACGTCAATATACTCTCTATCTTTAGAAAGCGCCTTTTGGGTCCAATTAGCAGGAACTGTGAATTTAACCTTTGTTTCCAAATCTGTGTATGTGTTAGAAGCTGCGCTAACGCTGATGCTAAAAGAGAGTAACAAGAGCGTAGTCAATATTATAGCTAAAATCTTTTTCATAGCAACTTTTCCTTTCTTCACTCTGGGAGACATACCTGACAGGGCCCATAATCTCCAGAGTAATAATCTTTTTCCGTAAGACGCCGTGTATTTGACCGGGATTTAATAGTCATACAATCCCTCTCATGATATTTCGTTCCGTTTTCCGTAACGTAATACTCTCCGTAACAAGCTTGGCTTTGAATGATATTTACCGCAACTGGAATTGCAATCGCCAAAGCTAACGCAATTACTGCGCACCAAACAGATTGATTTTTGTGACTTTTAATAGCAACAAATACTTTGAGCCACAGGGGAGGATTGAGCAGATAGTGTGCAAACTCATTTGCCACATATTCTTCTTCAACAACATTCCCATCGTAAATGCCGTTGCATAGATGTCCAAATACGATATGTCCTTCCTCGTGGGCAAGAGCGTACAGCTTCTCATCGGCGGTCATTTCCTCGCAGACAAATAACAATTTGCTCTTGCCACATTTATAGGCAAAAGCCTTTCCCGATTCAGCGTAGGCAGTAAGATTCAGTGCCCGTAAAACTGTCCAGACGCCGTCTGAACTATCTCGCTTGCTATATTCAATTATCTCGAAGCCCTGATCCTCAATAATATAAATGAGATTTTCGAGGGTGATTTTGCTGATACTATATTCAAGTAGCAAATTTTTTGCTTTATATCGAATGTCTTTACCTATATCCATTATTTTTCCTCATTGGTTTGAAATGTCTTGCCTGCAAAAGAAATACCATTAAAAGCTTTAATGGTGGAATTTCTTTCGTGCTTGGTACAACGCTCATGTTCAATGGTAAGTACCGTTTTCACAGTGTGAACACCTTGCTCGTCTAATTCGGAAAGCATAGAGCATATTTCATAAAATCTATCGTTGAATATCGTAAGGTCAGCATCATAAACATGCTTGAGATTTAAGAGCTTACATATTTTTAAAACGGTGTCGTAAGAAGTTCCGCCGATTCCTTTGGCAAGTGCATTGGAAAGTGTGCTATACGGAATTCCACTCGCGTCTGAAAACTTCTTCACACTCTTATACTGGCGTTTGATTTCATCTCTAATCAACAGAGTAATACTATCCAAAGCATAAATCTCCTTTGTAATATATTGCAATATTACCATTATATCACCAAATTTCGACATTGTCAACAAGTTTTTATCCAAATTTGGTTTTTTATGTCAAATTAATATAACTTTTTTACCGAAAAACATGAAAAAACGTCTTTGCCACCTACTGGTAAGTGAAATACCATCTTGAAAGTCAAAGAGTGAGCTGTTTTATTAGCTCACTCTTTTTTATAACTCTCATTAAAGTTAAATTCTTTTTTTGCTTTTATGCGTTCGCGCCGCTCTTGCCGAGATATTTGACGTATTCCTCGTAATACTTATCCCATTCATCTGCGTTTTCGGGTTCATAAATCTTGAAATCTACGGAATTTTTGATAATTTCTCTCGCCTCGGATACGTCCTTTATCTCGCCAAGCGCTATAAGCTGAAGCGCGATATTACCCATAACGGTTGCCTCTATGGGTCCTGCGCATACGCGCGCTCCCGTGCTGCTCGCTGTCATACGGCAAAGAAGCGTATCCTTAATGCCGCCGCCGAGCATATTTATCTGGGCGAAGTCCTTGCCCGAAATGTCGCGAAGCATACTGAAATTAAGCTTATATTTCATTGCGAGGCTCTGATAGATGCATCTCATTATCTCGCCTCTCGTTTTAGGCACGTACTGCCCCGTAGCCTCGCAAAATTTCTGTACGCGCAAGGGAAGATTTCCCGCTATAGCGAATTCGGGGGCGTCGCAGTCTATAAAGCACTTAAAGGGCTCAGATTCAAGCGCTTCTCTTTCAAGGTCGGCATAGCTTACGGGAGTTCCCTCCTTTATCCACTGCCTGCGCGACTCCTGAACAAGCCAGAGTCCCATAATATTCTTTAAAAATCTCGTAGTAGAGGAGTGTCCTCCTTCGTTTGTATATTGAATTGCCTCGCTCTGCTCGTTTATAAGAGGCTCTTTCAGCTCTGTACCAAACAAGCTCCAGGTTCCGCAGCTTATGTAAACGAAATCCTCTTTAGCGGGAGCCGCAGCAACCGCGCTTGCCGTGTCGTGAGTACATACCGCGATTACGGGAATTTTTTCGCAGGAGAATTCAGCGCAAAGCTCGTCTGAAAGCATACCGTACACCTCGCCCGGCTTAATGATTTCGGGCAAAACTCTCGGCTCTATGCCGATAGTCTCTAATACGTCGGTTGCCCAGCTTTTCTTATACGGGTCTAAAAAGTTAGACGTCGAAGCTATGGTCTCCTCTGCGCGCGCAACGCCCGTGAGAAAATACGCAAACAAATCGGGCATAAACAAAACCTTGTCGCAAAGCTTCATAAGCTCAGGACGGTATTTGAACAAATAATAAAGCTGATAAATAGTATTTATACGCATAGTCTGCGTGCCCATTCGGCTGTAAAGGTCATGAGAAGAAATTTTCTCGAAAACCTGTTCGGGCATTCCAACAGTTCTCTCGTCACGGTAGTTTACAGGTGAGGAAAGCAGCTCTCCGTTCTTGTCAAGCAAGCCGAAGTCAACTCCCCAGGTGTCAATGCCTATCGCATCAATCTTGGTTTCCTGAAGCGCTTTTATAATTCCCTGTTTTATTTCATGGAAAAGACGCAAAGCGTCCCAATACATAGTTCCGTTTACAATAACGGGGTCGTTAGAGAATCGGTGAATCTCGGTCATATTTATCATTTTACCGTCAAATTCGCCGAGCATAGCTCTTCCACTCGATGCTCCGAAGTCAAACGCAAGTACTTTCTTTGCCATAAAAAACTC
>JAZQGJ010000027.1:0-1677 GCA_045539995.1 Eubacteriales bacterium | reverse complement strand
TCCAAAACGCCGACGAACATCGAACAGAACATCACGAACGAAAGCAGAGCTGAGAAAAGGCGTGAAACGCCTTTTTTCGAAACAGCTTGTGTGTTCATCGTTTTCTCCTTTCGGGTTTGCTAAAAATAGCGAACGTTAATTCACAATACATATTAACATAAAGAAACAAAAAAGTCAAATGTTTTTTTAATTTTTTTGTGCAATTCTTGCAATTTTGATAAAAAAATAACGAGGATTTGGACAAAATGAACAAATACGTGGAGTGCATTTTTGGCTTTTGCGGCGGCGGTTCGCCCACACGGAATGTCATTTTTGCCCATTTTCGTCCACCTCGTGCCACAAAAACCCACCTTTGTCCAGCATTCGCGCTTGGGCAAGCGAAAGCGCGCATCTCACCCGCGAGCGCGCATTTTCGTGGGCGCGAAGGGACAAAAGGAAAAAAATAAAAAAAGGTATTGACAAATTGGATAAGATGGGTTATAATAATCGAGTGGACTATGCAACCGGCGTCCACAAGGTACGTGGAGATGTACTCAAGAGGCCGAAGAGGCGCCCCTGCTAAGGGTGTAGGTCGGGTAACCGGCGCGAGAGTTCAAATCTCTCCATCCCCGCCAACAAAAAGAGGTATCGCGCATGCGATACTTCTTTTTGTTTATCCAAGCCGCAGGCTTGGCATAGACGCTCGCAGGCTCGCTATTCCGTCGCTTCGCTCCTTACATCGCCGCACGAAGTGCGGTGCATATCATCAATGGCGGCTCGCCGCCATTGTATCTCATCACGCGCCAGCGTGCATTTTCCTGCGGCTTGATGATATACAACACTTCGTGTTGGTGATATCCAGCCCTTCGGGCTGATGATATACACGCCTTCGGCGTGATTGGGACGCGAGATTGCGAAAAGCTCTTGATTTAGTCTATAAAATGTTATATAATTCCCTTGAAGGGAGTGATTATATGGCGAAAAACTATTTACTGATCTATTCGGAACAGCTTGCGACCGATATAGAATTACTTTGTCAAAATACAAAAGCTCCTTCCAACACTCTTTTTCAAATCCGCAAAAGTTCAAGCAGTGTGTATGCGAATATCCGCGAAGCCAATTACGGACAGAGCAAAGCAGATATGCTTTCAAAATTTGAAATAGCTCTTAAAGAATGTAGCGAAACGGAAGGTTGGTTACAGTTGTTATTCAATACAAACGGAATTGATGAAGAAATATATAAAAATTATCGAAATCTTTGCGGTCGTATCAGGCGAATATTGATTGCGAGCTGTAAAACATTGAAGGAAAATACGCAATGAACTCTATGGAAACAGAAAGACTTATTCTCCGACCATGGTTAGCAGATGACTTAGGTGATCTTTATGAATATTCCTCTGATGAACGAGTTGGATCAATGGCGGGGTGGAAGCCTCATGTAAGTAGAGAAGAGGCGCGTAAAGCATTGGATGAATATATGGCGCAAGAAAATCATTGGGCTATTGTTTTGAAATCAGAAGACAAAGTTATCGGGGCAATAAAGTTGAATCCCGATAACAATCGAGGCAAATATTATGCCAAAGCCATAAGCTTTGTTCTGTCTCCGCTCTATTGGGGAAAAGGAATTATGACAGAAGCGGTCAAAAGAATAATACGCTATTCCTTTGACGAGTTGAAAATCGACTTGTTATCAGCGTT
>JAZQGJ010000026.1:0-14578 GCA_045539995.1 Eubacteriales bacterium | reverse complement strand
AAATTATAATAAAAATTTGAAGAAAAAATCAAACAATCTGTTGAAAATTTTAAAATTTTATGGTACAATATACAGTGTAAAAGAAAATCTACAGAAAAAAGAGAGTAAAAAATAGTTTACATAGTCTTTTTCTCTTTTTTAAACGGATAAATTTAAATCTTATAGGAGAATAAAATGGACTCATTAACACAGCTCTGCGAATCCTTACAGCAGAATATAAGAGGAAAGGTCTCCTCTACTATCTATAATCTCTGGTACGTTGACCTTAAAATAGAATCTCTTTCCGAAAGAGAGGCAGTCTTTTCTATCAACAGCGACTTTAAAAAGGATATTATAGAAAAAAAGCATCTCGAATTTATTTCCTCCTGTCTTTCCGAGCTTCTCGGCTTTGAGGTATCCTGCTCTATAATTTCTACGCAGGCGGAAAACGGCTTCAAGCTTCCCGACCTCTACTTAAAGGATTCGGAATACACGCAGGAGGAGGAGAAAAAGCCTCTTGCCCCCGTATATAACTATGATGACGAGCAGGTGCTCGACACCGCCTCGGCAATAGAAAGCCATATGATAGTCGAGGAATACACCTTTGACAATTTCATAGTGGGAGAATCCAATAAATTTGCTCACGCCGCCTGTACCGCGGTTGCGAGTCAGCTTTCCCCTCAATATAACCCTCTCTTTATCTGGGGACAAAGCGGACTTGGAAAAACTCACCTTCTCTACGCCGTAACGAACGAGATAAAAAGACACAATCCTAAAGTAAAAATTATCTATAAAAAGTGCGAGGAATTCACAAACGAGCTTATAACGGCTATCTCTACATATACGACAGCCTCTCTGCGTGAAAAATACAGGACCGCCGACGTTTTACTTATAGACGACATTCAGTTTATCGCGGGCAAGGAATCGACTCAGGAGGAATTTTTCCATACCTTTACCTCTCTTTACGAGACGGGAAAGCAGATAATACTTACATCCGACAGACCCCCGAAGGAAATAGCCCATCTTTCAGACCGTTTACGTACCCGTTTCGAGTGGGGCCTTATGGCTGACATTCAGCCCCCTACCTTTGAGCTACGAACGGCTATTATAATGAAAAAGGCGGAAGCTTTAAATATAAATATTTCCACCGAAATAGTAAATTATTTAGCCGAAAAGCTGAATAACAACATAAGACAGATTGAGGGCGCGATAAAGAGAATTTCGGCTATTAACATATTGACGGCAACCCCTATTACGCTCGATATGTGTAAAAGAACTATTTCCGACTTTCTTTCAGGCTCTACCTCGATAAGCGTAACCCTTGACAGAATATTCAAAACGGTATCGGAAAAATATAGCGTGTCTGTCGAGGATATAAAAAGCTCGAAGCAAAACGCAATAATAGCAAACGCGCGACACATCTGTATTTATCTTATAAGAACCCTGACAGACCTTCCCCAGACCTCTATAGGAGAGCTTTTCGGCAAGGATCATTCCACCGTCATTGCGTCACTTAAAAAGGTAGAAAAGAAAATGAAGGAAAACAAAAATTACGAATTTGATATAGAATCGCTTTTACAGGAAATTAAAAATTAAGTTTTCAACAACCATTTGCTTTTACATACCAATTTACTGTTGAAAAGAATAAAAAAAGCTGTTAAAAAAAACAAGAAATTTTATAAACAATTCAAACGTTGAAGCTTTGTTACAATCCTTCAACAGAGAATAGGTACGTACTCTCATTTTTATAAACATCAAAAAAATGAAAAATATGGCTTTTTAAGGGACTTTTGAGACTTTTAAACAATTTAAACACCCCCTACTATTACTACTATTATATATACTATATTATTTTCTTTTTCTTTCCTTTCTTATAGGAGAGAAAAGCAAAGGAGAAAAAAATGAACATAACCTTTCAAAAAGAAGAATTTACACAAAAGCTTGCGCCCGCTATGGGAAGCGTATCAAGTAAGAACACTATAACTTCAATAGAAGGAGTTCTTATAGAAGCGGACAAGGATAGCTCTATGATAAAGCTTTCCGCCTACGATATGAAAAAGGGAGTTGTCGCGTACGTAAGGGCTGAAAGAATACTTGAGGGCGGAAGCTATATAATAAACGCGCAACGTCTTATGCAGATTTTGCGCCTTTTGCCCGACGATATTATAAACATAACGGTTGACGAGCGCTTCAATACGGTTATTTCCTGCGGTACGAGTAATTTTTCTCTCTTTGCTTTAAAGGGCTCGGATTTCCCGAAGCTCCCCGAGCTTAATTGTGAAAACGGCTTTATAGCTGATTCCTTTGTTTTGAAAAAGATGATAAATAAGGTACTTCACTCTATAGCGGAGCAGGACACGAGACCGATGCTCTGCGGAGCCTTTTTCAAAATAAAGAAAAACAAGCTTGAAATAATTTCCTGCGATAGCTATTCTCTTTCAAAATGCGAGATAGAAAGTGATATTTCCGACGTTTCAAAGAAGGAAAACATGGATTTCTCCTTTATTGTACCCGGACACGCATTGAACGAGCTTGTAAAAATTCTGTCTGACAAGGGCGGAAATATAAGGGTAATGCTCACGAGAAAGCACGCAATATTCAATTTTGAGGATCTTACCTTCTTTACACGTCTTATAGATGAGGAATATATAGATTACAACAGAATTATACCCAAAACCAATGACATTTATGTTACACTGCAAAGAGAGAGACTTCTTGCAGGTCTTGAAAGAGCAAATCTTATTGCCGAAGAAAAAAGCTCTCGCTCGTACGTTAAGATAATCGTTGATGGAAATAAGCTTTCTCTCGCTTCAAAATCGGCAAGCGGAGAGGTTTACGATGAAATGCCCTGTCATCACGAGGGAGAGTCGATAAAGATAGCCTTTAACTGCCGTTATCTTATAAACAGCATAAGAGCAGCTGACAGCGAGGAAATAATTCTTTCTTTTAAATCCCCGACGCAGAGCGTAACCGTTTCGCCTCGCGAGAAAAAAGAGGACGAGGATTTCTTCTATATGGTGCAGCCTGTCAGAATGAATGAATAAAGGCTTTTTTCTAAAAAAAGAAAATCTCGGAAAGTATGAAAATAGAAAAGCTGAAGGTAGAAAATTTCAGAAACATAGAAAGCGCGTCTCTTACCTTTTCTGACGGTGTAAATCTTTTATACGGGCAGAACGCGCAGGGAAAGACCAATATTTTAGAAGCCGTATATTATTTTGCGAGAGGAAAGAGCTTCAGAGGCTCAAGCGACGGAGAGTTAAAAAAGTTCGGACAAGACGGATTTTTTATTGAAATGGAATTCAAAGGACAGAAAAGAAGTCAGTCTCTTGCCTACAGAGTATACGGAAAAGAAAAGAAAAAGTACAGAAATGGCGGAGAAGAGGAAAGAATTACCGATATGATAGGTCATTTCAGGGCTGTTCTCTTTTTTCCCGAGCATCTGACTCTTGTAAAAGAGGGTCCGTCTATGAGACGTGACTTTATGAATATAGGAATAAGCCAGATAAAGCCTATGTATCTGAATATATATAGCGAATACAATAAAATTCTTGAAAACCGAAACACAATTTTAAAAAATGCGCAAAAGGGCTTTTATTATAGCGAGGAGCAGCTTGATATATGGTCGTCTTCTCTTGCTAAAAGAGCCGCTTATATAAATGAAAGAAGAAGCGAGTATATAAAAAAAATAGCAGAAAGCGCGAAAAAAATACTCTACGAGCTTTCGGGGGGAAAGGAAGAGCTTTCTCTTGAATATAAAAGCGATATAGACTCCTCCTTGAATATCGAAGAGCAGTATAAAGAGCTTTTACAGAGCGACAGACAAAGAGAAATTTCTGCGGGCTGTACTCTTTTTGGAATTCACCGAGACGATATAGAAATAAAAATAAACGGAATTTCAGCGCGCGCGTACGCGTCACAGGGGCAGCAGCGCTCTATAGTTTTAGCTTTAAAAATGGCGGAAGGAGAGGTTTGCCGCGAGTATTCGGGCGAATACCCCGTATTTCTCTTTGACGACGTTTTAAGCGAGCTTGACGAAAAGAGACGCGCCTATATTCTCGAAAAAAAGCAGGAAAGACAAATACTTATTACCTCCTGCGAAAAGCAGAGCTTTGACTGTGAGGAGGTAAATATAATAAAGGTGGAAAAGGGAAGATATGTATCTTCATATAGGTAACGGCTTTAACGTTAAAAAGAAAGAAATAATAGGAATTTTCGATATGGATACGGCGACGGTATCACATAACACGAGGGCGTTTCTCTCGGCTATGGAAAAGAAAAAAAGCGTGTCCTATACCGAAATTGATATACCCCGTTCCTTTATTTTGTGCGACGAAAAAAAGAAAGCGAATTATAAGATATATATTTCTAAAATTTCAGCCGTTGGACTAAACGCGAGAATGAATAGCGAAATAACAGAAGAAAAACAGACAATATAAAGAAAAGGAAAAAGAAGAATGGAAAATTTACCCGAAAAAAATGGCTATGACGACAGTCAAATACAGGTTTTAGAGGGACTTGACGCGGTAAGAAAAAGACCCGGCATGTATATAGGAACGACCTCTATAAAGGGACTTCACCATTTGGTTTACGAAATAGTGGACAACTCTATAGATGAAGCGCTTGCGGGAGAATGTAGCTGTATAACCGTTACTATCCACGAGGATAACAGCGTTTCCGTACAGGACGACGGACGAGGAATCCCGTCGGGTATGAATGAAAAATTAGGCTTGCCTACCCTTGAGGTAGTTTACACCGTTTTACACGCTGGAGGAAAATTCGGAGGAGAGGGCTATAAGATAGCGGGCGGACTTCACGGAGTCGGCGCCTCTGTTGTAAACGCGCTTTCCGAATGGGTAGAGGTAGAAAACTGCAGAGACGGTAAAAAATATACCGAGAGATTTGAGCGCGGAAAGGTAGCCCGTCCCTTTAAATGCGAGGGCGAAAGCGAAAGACACGGTCTTTATGTAAGATTCAAGCCCGACAGCACAATCTTCGAGGAAACAGTTTTTGAATACGAAACTATCCTTAACCGTTTAAGAGAGCAGGCGTTTCTCAATGCGGGCGTAAAAATAGTTTTGCGCGATTTAAGAGGCGAAGAGCTTGTCGAGGAGACGCTTCACTACGAGGGAGGAATAGTCAGCTTTGTCGATTATCTTAACAAGACGAGATACGTAACACCCCTGACCAACGATATTATCTATATAAAGGGCGAGAAAAACGGCTCGATAGCAGAAATTGCTATGCAGTATAACGACAGCTATAACGAGGCTATCGTCTCCTTTGCCAACAATATGGCGACAATAGAGGGCGGAACGCACGAAACAGGCTTCAAAAACGCTCTGACAAGGGTAATAAACGACTATGCGAGAAAGAAGAATATATTAAAGGAAAAGGACAAAAATCTCTCGGGAGACGACGTGCGAGAGGGACTTTGCGCTATAATAAGCGTAAAGCTGACCGACGCGCAGTTTGAGAGCCAGACGAAAGCAAAATTAGGAAACTCGGAAATAAGAGTGCTGGTAGATTCCATAGTAGGCACGAAATTAGAGGAATACCTTGAAGAAAATCCGAGTCAGGCAAAGACTATTATAGATAAGGCGCTTTCGGCGTCGCGCGCGAGAGAGGCGGCAAGAAAGGCAAGAGAGCTTACTAGAAAGAACGTCTTGCAGGCTTCCTCACTTCCTGGCAGATTGCACGACTGTCAGGAAAGAAGGATAGGACTAACCGAGATTTTTATAGTAGAGGGAGAATCCGCGGGAGGCTCGGCAAAGGACGGACGTGATAGCAGATATCAGGCAATCCTTCCCTTGCGAGGAAAGGTCTTGAACGTAGAGAAGGCAGGATCCGAGAAGGTTTTTGGAAACGAATCCTTGAAGCCGATAATTCAGGCTCTCGGCTGCGGAATAGGCGCGGATTTCGATATGGAGAAACTTCGCTACGGAAAAATAATAATTATGGCGGACGCCGACGTTGACGGCTCTCATATCCGTATATTGCTTCTCACCTTCTTCTTCAGACATATGAGAAGGCTTATCGAAGAGGGACACGTATTTTTGGCGCAGCCCCCGCTTTATAAGATAAAAAAGGGAAAATCTCAGGAGAGATACGCATTTTCAGATGCCGAAAGAGACGCGATAATTGAAGAAATGGGCGGAAATGTAGAAGCCGAACGCTATAAAGGTCTCGGTGAAATGGACCCGATACAGCTCTGGGAAACCACAATGGACCCCGAGAAAAGAACGCTTCTCAAGGTGGAAATAGAGGACGCTATAGCATGTGACCAGATGTTCTCCGTGCTTATGGGAGACTTGGTCGAGCCGAGAAGGGAATTTATCGAGAAGAACGCGAAATACGCGCAAAATCTTGATATATAATCAGGAGTAACTATGAGTAAGAAAGAATTAAATCATTTTCAGGGCAGTATCGAGTTCCCTAATCAGAAAATAGAAGAGCGCAATATGGAAAAGGAGGTAAAGAAATCCTTTATCGAATATTCTATGAGCGTTATAACCAGCCGAGCCCTGCCCGACGTACGCGACGGCTTGAAGCCCGGACAGAGAAGAATTCTCTACGCGATGTACGAGGACGGCTTGACACACGAAAAGCCGTTTAAAAAGTCGGCGACAACCGTCGGTAACGTGCTTGGTAGATACCACCCGCACGGAGACTCAGCGGTATATGAAACAATGGTAAGAATGGCTCAGCCCTTCTCTCTTCGTTATCCGCTTGTAGAGGGACACGGAAACTTCGGAAACGTGGATGGAGACGGACCTGCCGCCTACCGATATACCGAGGCAAGAATGGATAAAATAGCGAATCATATGCTTTCGGATATTGAAAAGGATACGGTGGATTTTACGCCTAACTTTGATAACAGCCGAAAGGAGCCGAAGGTTCTTACCTCTCGATTCCCGAACCTTTTGGTAAACGGCTCGGTTGGTATTGCCGTCGGTATGGCGACCAATATACCTCCCCACAATTTAGGCGAGGTGGTTGACGGAATTATTTACCGAATGGACAATCCCGAATGCTCGGTTTTAGACCTTATGCAATTTATAAAGGGCCCCGACTTCCCGACTTACGCGACAATTTACGGAACGAGTGGAATTTACAACGCATACAGCACGGGCAGAGGCCGAGTCAGCGTTCGCGCGAAGGCTTATATAGACGATGAGAAAAAGCAGATAATCTTCACGGAAATACCTTTTATGGTAAGAAAAGGTCAGCTTGTCGAAAGCATAGGAAAGCTCGTAAACGATAAGAAGATAGACGGAATTACGGGACTTCGCGACGAGTCGGGACGCGCGGGAATGAGAATAGTGGTTGACTATCGCCGCGACGCGAACGGAGAGGTAATCTTAAATCAGCTATATAAGTACAGTCAGCTTCAGGACACCTGCGCTATAAATATGATAGCTCTCGTAAACGGAGAGCCAAAGCTGCTAACGCTTCCTCAGATATTAGATAACTACATTTCTTTCCAGAACGAAGTAATACGCAGGAGGACAGAGTACGAGCTTAAAAAGGCTCTGCACGAAATGCACATCTATGAGGGCTATAAAATAGCTATTGACCACATAGACGAAATAATAGAAATAGTTAAAAAGAGCGAATCAATTCCCGACGCCAAGGAAAAGCTGATGGAGAGCTTCGGTCTTTCGGATCTGCAGGCTCAGGCTATTGTCGAAATGACGATAGGACGTCTTTCTGGCCTTGAGCGACAGAAGATTGAAAACAGACTTGCAAAGCTTGAAGCGCAGGTAGAAGAGCTTCGCGGAATTTTGGCTGACGACAACAAAATTTTACAGATAATAAAGGATGACCTTGCAGAAATAAAGAGACTCTATTCTGACGAAAGAAGAACTGCTATTATAGAGGTAGAGGAAGAAATCGAGGACGAGGACTTAATTCCGAGACAGACCTGCGTCATTACCTTTACAAAGGACGGATATATAAAGAGACTTCCCGCGTCAACCTATTCTGCTCAGCGCAGAGGAGGCAAGGGCATTATAGGAATGACAACCAAAGAGGAAGACTTTATAGACAACGTAATAGTGGCAAATAGCCACGCATACCTACTTATGTTTACAAACAAGGGTAAGGTTCACACCCAAAAGGTGTATAGAATCCCCGAAGCCTCAAGAACCGCAAAGGGCACCAACGTAGTAAATATAATAGAGCTTTCGGAAAACGAAAAGGTTACCGCTTTGATTGCCGTAAGCGAATTTGCCGAAAAAGAATATCTGACAATGGTAACGAAGAAGGGTATAATGAAGAGAACGCTTCTTTCGGACTTTGAGTATCAGCGCAGGGGCGGAAAGATAGCTATTACGCTTGATGAAAACGACGAGCTTATGTTTGTCAGACATACAAAGGGCGGCGAGGATATACTTGTCGCGTCGAGAAACGGTCTCGCCGTAAGATTTACTGAGGAAAACGTCAGATGCATGGGCAGACTCGCAAGAGGCGTGCGCGGAATCAGACTCAAAGATGACGATTACGTTGTCGGACTCTGTATGATAGACGAGAGCAAATACCTGCTCACGCTGACAGAGGGCGGATACGGAAAGAGAACGCCGTTTGAGGACTTCAGACAGATGAAGAACAGAGGCGGCTCGGGTGTTGCCTGCCACAAGATAAGCGAAAAGACAGGAAGTCTTGCGTCGGTTGCCACAGTTGATGAAAGCGACGATATTATGATAATCACGAACGAGGGTATCATAATAAGAACGCCTGTAGAAGGAATTCCCGTTTATTCAAGAACTGCGGGCGGCGTAATCACTATGAGACTTGACGAGGGCTGCTCTATTGTAAACTTCGCGAGAGTCGAAAAGGAAGAGGAAATAGAGGCTTTAGCCGTAGAAGAGGAAAGCAAGGTGCAAAGCGAGCCGATAGAGGAAAGCCTTGAGCGAGGCAGCTTCGATGACGGTGAGTCGGAGGAGTCTTAAGTGAAGGGAAGAAAAAGCATTAAAGGACTTCTCTTTCTCGCAATTCTTCTTTTAACCGTTGCTTCTCTGGCTTCTTGTAAAGAAAAGTTTACAGACAAAGAGATAAAAACGGCGGCGGCAGCTCTTATAACCGATGCCGAGGAGATAAATCAGATTTTCTTCGGCTCGGGTATTCCCTTTTCCGATGAGGGAAAGGAAAGCTATAAGAAAGCCGACAAGGCTTGGCTTGAAGAACGAGGAATACAGAGCACGGAGACCTTAAGAGAAATGACGAGAAAGGTTTACAGCGACTCATACAGCGAATATATTTTCAGTATAATGCTCGCGCCCGTTAAAACGGATACCTCTATAGCCTCATATGCGTCATATATAGATAGTGAGGACGGCATTTTGGTATATAGTCAAAGGATAGATTATATAAAGGGAAAGCTCACGTATCACACCGATGAAATAGAGGTTGTTAAAAAGAAGGGCGATTATGCGAGAGTCAGCGTAAACGTAACGGTAGAAAGCCTTGAAGGGCAAAAGCAGGAGCGTACGAAGAGCTTCGATATGGTTAAAGTGGGGGATAGCTGGTTTCTTAACAGCGGAACCTTTTTGACATACAATAAAAGTGAGGAGTAATCCTCAAAAAATAAGTGAACAACAAAAAAGGAGTTATTACTATGACTTACAGTGAGAAAATTGTTAAGCTTCGCAAGGCAAACGGATATTCGCAGGAGACATTTGCCAAAGCGGTTGGCGTTTCACGTCAGGCAGTTTACAAATGGGAGTCGGGAATTTCCTATCCTGAGGCAGAAAAGCTTATCGAAATTAAAAAGCTTTTGGGAATCAAGATTGACGACCTTTTAGATGACAGCTACGAGGTAGTTATCGAGAAGAAGCCTGCGGAAAAGAAAAAGAGCGAGGAGGCAAAGGCAGAAGAGGCAAAGGAGGCCGTCACTCCGCCAACCGAAGAAGCCCCCTCTGTTGCAGTCGAGGAGAAAAAGGAAGAGCCGAAGACTGTTCACGCAGAGCAGCCTAAAGCGGCGCAAAAGAAGACACAAAGCACGTTTGGCGGCTTTGTAAGCGGTCTTTTCGGAAGAAAAAAGAAATAATTTGATTTTTGAGAGAATAAAAATATATTAAAAGGGAGAAAAAGATGAAAGTACTTAGAATAGCTATAGTTGCCGTATTGCTTATTTCAATGCTCTTGACTCTCTGCTCTTGCGGAAAGTTTGAATGCGCGACCTGCGGAGAAGAAAAAAGGGGAAAGCGCTACACGGAAGAGTTCTTCGGAAAAGAGATAGTTATTTGCAAGGACTGTAAAGAGGCGGGCGAAGAGCTTATGGACAACCTTGAAGACGTCGGAAGCCTTTTCGATTAAGGCTTTTATAACTGATTAAACGAAAAAAGGGCAGACTCGGACTGTAAAAAGGAGAGTCTTCCCTTTATTTTTTCGCCTAAAAGAACAAGGGAAAAAGATTGACAAAAAGTCGCTTTTGTGCTATTATTGATAGTAGAAAGAGCTTTTTTGGGCTTTTAGTTTTATAGAAACCGACGGAGAATATATGAACGAATTACTTTATGAACCGTTAAAGTATTATGAAACGTACGGAAAATCACAGCATAAATCTAACGCGGAGAGCTTTTTTTCCGAGCTAAAGAAAAGGTCGGGCGTAGACGAGCAACAAAACGCGCACACGGTAGAAAAATACAGGCAAAAAAAGGCAGAGCTTGAAAAGACGGAGAAAAAGGCGCGCTCTCTTAAGGCGACAAGAGTACTTCTTATTATTGCGGCACTTGCGGGACTTGCGCTTTTGATTTACGGAATTGTCGCTTCCCTGCTTTTCGCTATTATAGGAGTCGTAGTGTCAGGCGCTTCCCTCTGCGTCATATTTTTGAGTTTGAATAAAAAAATAAAGCATTTTTCCGAGCTTGTCTCAAAAAAGCGCAGAGAGACGGAAGAGCTTCTCTGTGAGGCAGAAGAGCAAATGGCTCCGCTGAACGCTCTCTTTTCGGAAAGAGACGCGACTGCTCTGGTTGAAAAAACGCTTCCCGAATTAAAATTTAATGTAAACTATAATTTACAAAAAGCGACGGAATATATTGAACGCGGAGGAACGCCCGACGAAAACGATGAAGAAAAATCGACGTTAGACGTGCTGTCAGGCGAATTTAACGGAAATCCGTTTTTATATCAGAGGCGTCTTATACATAAAATGGGAAGCGAGACCTATCACGGAAGTCTGACTATAAGCTGGAGAGAAAGCTACAGAGACAGCAAGGGGAATTTCAGAACAAGAACCAGAACGCAGACGCTACACGCATCAGTCGAAAAGCCGAAGCCATTTTATAGCGAGGACACGGTTCTTAAATACGTCTCTCAGGGCGCGCCCGAGCTTTCGTTTACGCGCGAGGGTATGTATCACGACGACAAGAGTGACCGCCAGATAGAAAAAACGCTTAAAAGGGGCGAAAAAGAGCTGAAAAGAAGGCAAGAACAGGCGCAAAAGGAAGGGTGGGACTTCGTCGAAATGGCAAACACCGAGTTCGAGGTGCTGTTTGGAGCTTTGAACCGAGACCACGAGGTGCAGTTCAGAATGATGTTTACTCCCCTTGCCCAGAATAATATGGTTGACCTTATGAGGTCGGAGACGGGCTACGGAGACGATTTTGACTTCTATAAGCAAAAAAGAGTAAACCTTATCCATTCCGACCACGCGCAGAGCTTTAAAATGCAGCTCTCTCCCGAAAATTATTATTCATACGATTTAGAAGAAATAAAAAACAAGTTTATAAAGGAAAACGAGGAATATTTCAAGTCGGTATTTTTTGATTTCGCGCCGCTTTTTTCTGTACCTATGTACCTTGACGAGCCTGTGAAATCATTAGAGCCGCTTAAGGAATATAAGTGTAATTATACGTCAGACGAATACGAATCTCTTGCAAACCGTATGCCGCCTTCCCTGCTCTCTCCCGAGGGCTGCGCTACCCGTTCAATATTAAAATCGGGCGAGGCGAAGAAAGGACAGGGCGAGTCTGACACGGTAGAAATTACGGCGTACGCTTATCTTGCGTATGACAGAATAGAATACGTATCGAGAATGGGCGGGGACGGAAGAATGCATCTCGTTCCTGTTCCGTGGGTGGAATACGTTCCAACAGAAAAAACCTCGTATGTAGAAATAGAGCCCGACACAGACGGAAAAGAAAAAAAGAACTTTTCTTCCCGCTGTCACGGTCTCGGCGCTAAAATTGCAAACAAATAAATTATAAAAAGGAGACAAAAAATGGCAAATCAACTTGATGAACTCAACCCCGAAATCCGAGAAGAAGGCTTGGAAACCAACGTTATAGCAAAGAAATTGCCCGTAAAGGTCGGCGTAGGCTCAACGATATTTGAAATTCTGCTCTGGATACTTGGAATAATTCCGGGCGTTATCTTCCTCTTTATGAAGATAAAGGCGAAAAATCATTTTCAGCAGTTAGAGCAGAAAATTCAGCGAAATGCGTCGCAAATCGACAATTACCTTGAACAGAGAGTCGTCGTGCTTCAGAACTGCGCGAAGCTTCTCGATAAAGCCATTGAGCTCGATAAGGACACGTATGAGAACATAGCGCGCTACCGTTCAGGCACGCCGAGCGCTGACGAGGACAGAAATACCGTTACCGCGCAGCTCGACAAGCTCGCAAATAGCGTAAACGTTGCCTTTGAGAACTATCCCGACCTTGAGGCGCACGAGCAGATAGAGGATGCTATGCAGCAGAATATGTATTTGCAGAGAGAAATAACAGCCGCGCGCGAGCTTTACAACGATACGATAAACCTTTGGAACCGAGACGTCTTTGCTTGGCCGACAAAAATGATAGTAGCCGCAAGAAACGGATATACCACGCGTATTCCCTTTATTGCATCTCAGGAGATAAAAGCAAAGGCGAAGGACGTATTCTTTTAATTAAATGAGGACGGACGTTCCCTTAATTAAATAGTAAAAAAAGTTAAAAACAGGTAAAAAAAGGAAAACCTATAAATTTAGCAGAGCGCTTCCCTCTTGGGATGCATAAAATGCTGATTTATAGGCTTTTCTTTTTTAACTTTGAATTTATCTGACCACGATAATACGAGGATACCTCAATATCTGTCGGGCGTAAATCGAGACAAGGCTTTGATATAGCTTTGATGAAGTCTTTGGGACATTTTATATAGGATTCAGATTTGATATAGAAACGTTTTGAAATGTCGGCGCTTATAGAGTCAAAGGCTTTGGAACGTTTGTGTTTCAAGACGTCAGGCGAGATGCAATACCACAGTTTTTAACATATATATATGTTTTAAATGTTCTTAAGCTCTACAGACGGAACGTCGCGCAGATGAGCGCTCTCCGCCTCAAGAACAATGGAATAAGTACCGTCATCGTTATAATTTATAATGGTTACCGAAGCATTTTTTACCCATCCGAAGTTTTTAGCTTCCGAAATGGGCAACCCGTTCCAGATGCAAAGCATAGTGCGTATCGGCGTTGCGTGCGTAGCAATACATACAGTTTTGCCCTCATTTTCCCTTGCAATTCGGTTAAGCTCGTTTTTTACGCGCTGCTGAAGCTCAAAAACGGTTTCTCCACCATCGCAAAAGGCATTTCCGACGTCTGTCATCCAGCGAGTATGATTTTCGGGGTAAGTTTCCTTAATATCAATGAATTTCATTCCCTCCCACTTCCCTGCATAGATTTCTCGCAGCTCTTTTGACGTAATAATCTCCATATTACGTCTTTTTGCAATAGGAAGCGCCGTATTATAGGCTCTTTTCAGGTCGCTTGAATAAATAACGTCTATTTTCATATCATCAAGAAAATCGGCAGTCAATTCGGCTTGCTTGTAGCCTGTTTCTGTCAAATCCCAGTCTGTGTGACCAAGAAACACCAATTCTGCGTTGCCGAGACTTTCTCCGTGCCTTATCAGAACTAATTTTGTCATCAACTTTTCTCCTAAAACAGTAAATATCATTCATACAGCATAATTATAGCACATTTTCGCTTTGTTTTCAATAGCTTTTCTGAAAAAAAGCTTTCCAAATGTTTCACGTGAAACAAAAAAACACAGAACAAGAGAAAATATGTAAGGAAAACAGAAAAATGCGTTTTCAAAGAATAAATGTTTCACGTGAAACAGTTTTTAAGGGCTCCTAGCAGAATGTTTTACGTGAAACAGTTTTATGATACCAAAAGTCGCCTTTGTGTTTTGCGTGAAACAATTTTATGACACCACCCGTCGCTTTTAATGTTTCACGTGAAACAATTTATGAAAATAACGGCATTTCAATGCTTTTTGTGAAGAAAACTCTTTTAAAAAGGCAATTAAAAACAGATAAAAAGGCAAAATGACCGATTTCAGAGTCTTTTTCTCTAAAAAAACGCGATTTTTTGTGTAAAACGGCGAAAATCTTGTTTGTTATCTTTTTTCATTGACTTTTTTACGGTGAGATGCTATAATAAAGGTGTTAAATGCTATAGAAATATGATAAAATGCGTTTTTTCACTTTTCAAGCAGATTTCAACGCTTTTAAGCGGATTTCAGCGCTTTTCAGGTGGGTTTTCGTGCTTTTTAAGCGGATTCCAGCACTTTTCAAGTGGATTTTCGCGTTTTTACGGGAAAGCAGAACAAATACGGAG
>JAZQGJ010000025.1:0-1946 GCA_045539995.1 Eubacteriales bacterium | reverse complement strand
CGCTGACCTTTCTCGGATTTACCGTTTTTACCGAGATATTTTCAAGCACAGGACAAGAGAACATAGAAACATCTCCGTATAATGTACTGTCGCCTATCGGGATATTTGCCGAGTAATCCTGTGTAAAGGTAACCGCGCGAAGCTTATTCTCATCATCGAGAAAAAGGACACGGGTGGTAAGTGTTCCGCTCATACTTGCCTTGCCGCCCTCGACAAAGCAGTTTTCGGGAGAAATGCTTCCCGACGAGCCTATAATTCTTTTAATATCGGCATAAAAATCGGGAAGAATAAAATCACGCGAGCATTCTATTATTTCTCTGCTCCTTTGAAAAACACGGGAATATATTTCTGAATTACCTTTGAAATTTTCCATAACCTACTACTCCTTAACACACACAAATATTGTTTTGTTTTTAATATATTCCGAAGTTTATTACATTATTCCCGAGCGCTTCAGGTCTTGAGATATTTTTTCGAGGGCTGTCTTTTCTATTCGGCTCACGTAAGAGCGCGATATTCCAAGCCGCGCGGCGACCTCTCTTTGAGTCAGCGCCTTTTGCCCCGAAAGACCGTATCTTAAAATGATTATTTTTCTTTCCCTTTCGTCGAGCTTTTCCTGTATTATCTTTCCTGCACGCCGACTGCTTATTTTTACAAAAAGGTCGTCTGCAATAGTATCCTCGCTGCTTATTATATCAATATACGTAAGCGGATTTCCGTCCTTATCGACGTCTATCGTTTCATTCATCGAAACCTCGTTCTGAAGCTTCTTTTGTGCTCTGAAATACATAAGTATCTCGTTTTGCAGACATTTTCCCGCATACGTAGCAAATCTCGTTCCGTTTTCGATATTAAACGAGTCTATCGCTTTTATAAGTCCTATCGTTCCTATTGAAATGAGGTCCTCCTGACTGTCAGATGACGTATAATACTTTTTTACGATGTGTGCGACAAGGCGCATATTATGGAGTATCAGCTTTTCACGTGCGCTCTCGTCGCCATTTCTCATCTCTCTGAAGCAGTCTGCTTCCTCCTCGGCAGAAAGGGGCTGAGGAAAGGAAGACATATCATCTACACGCAAAAATATTGCAAGCATCTCTGCAAGCATCTCAAAAAAAGGCAAAAAAACACCTCCAAATACAATTATATTCAAAATCCTCTTGCGATTTTGATATTTATGATGTATAATAATGATATGCATACGCTTTCGCTTATATTTGTTTTGAAAGGATATTTTATCTATGCGGCTCGCAGTTATAGATATTGGTTCAAACACCATAAAAATAACCGTCTTTAATACAGACGGTGAAAAAATCACAGAAATGTCGCATAAGACCCTGCACGCAAAGCTCTCGTCGCATATAAAGGACGGTGCGCTCTCCGAAAAAGGAATTTCGGTCCTTATAGATTCGGTAAATACTCTTAAGCGTACGGCAAGAAATTTCTCCTGCAAAAAGGAAAACACATACGCCTTTGCGACCGCCTGTATAAGAGGTGCTTCTAACCGAGATACCATACTTTACCGACTGAAAAAATCTACCAAAATCGACGTACGGCTTTTAAGCGGTAGTGAAGAGGCAGAGCTCTGCTTTCTCGGGGCGCTCTCGTGCGAGGGCTGCCCGAAAAACGGCGTGCTTGCCGACCTCGGAGGCGGAAGCTGTGAGTTTATCGCCTTTGAAAATTCAGAGTCAAAAAGTAAGGTATCCCTGAACATCGGCGCGCTTGCGATGTATAAAAGGTTTTCTACACAAAAATATATCACTTTTGACGAGCTTGAAAAGCTTTCAGATTATCTGAAAGATGAATTTTCCTCAAAACTTAAAGACATCGTACTCACAAAGGGCGGTCAGTTTATCGTAACGGGCGGAAGCGCACGCGCCTCGGCTACCCTTCTCGAAAGGCTCGCAGGCAGAGATGAGCTTATCCTTCCGAGAAAAATCACTCTA
>JAZQGJ010000024.1:0-14301 GCA_045539995.1 Eubacteriales bacterium | reverse complement strand
TGCAGACACGTTTTCAAATGCCGCATATACATCTGCCTTTTTCGTGGAATTCGCGTTCACGAATGCCGAAATGTCAAGCTTGTTTATCAAAGCGATGTCGGCAAAATGATTTTGAAGAACCTCATTTTTCGTAAGCTCTCTTTCATAAACGCGAACAGCGTAAACGTTCAATGCGCCTGTAGTCAAGGAAAAGGATCCGTTTCCTGAGAAGCCTTCTGTGTCGGAAGTAATAACTTGATTACGATAGTTCTTACCGTTTCCGTACATATTAAGAGTATATTTTTTACTATCGGTCTCATCATTAAAGCCGTAGGTTATCGAGTACGTATTGATATTGAAGCCGCTAAGAGGCGAGCCCATTGTGAGGGTCGTGAAGGACGAATTGGGGTCCATCACTGCTCCGGCATGATAAAATTGGGCGTTATTTGCGCCAAAATGGAACTCCATGTCATGACCGGGACGGAAGGTTGAACGGCCTGCTTCGGTAGCCTTAACCACAATTTCCACAGAAACCTTCTTCGCGCCTTTAATATTTATGTCGCCGCCGTTATCCAAGTTTTCTTTAACGCCGGTAAGAATGTTTGCGCCACCCTTAAGGTTCAAATATCCGTTGCCGGGAGTAGAACTGAAGCCATCCCACCAGGGATTAGCGACTCTTGCGTCTTTGGCTACCACGTAGGGCACGTATTTAGCCTGTGAGCTCAACGCGGAAGTGCTCTCTACTGCCTCTGCAAAGTTCATATGATAGAGCAAGCCGTCCTGTACAAACAGGGCATAATATTCTGCAATAAAGGCGTCAGCAACCGCTTCGTCAAGCTTAGTTTGAAGATCTGCATCGTTTGCGAAAACGCCTTCAAACATCTTATAGACGTATTTCTTTCCTATGTCAGACAGCTTTACAAACTCGGTAATATCGAGCTTGTTTATTGTAGCAATGTCAGCGAAGTGGTTCTGACGAATTTCGTCGGCTGTAAGCTCCTTCTCGTAAACACGCATAGAGTATATATTATAATCACTACCTGCAATCTTCTGGAAAAGTCCATTAGGCACGAAGCCCGCGCTGGTTGCTTCAGATATTACAGTATACATGTATCTATTTATGCCGGTCGAGTATACATTAAAATCATACTTGTTAGCATTATCCTCATAATTAAAGCCGAATGTCAACGAGTATGTATTTACTTTTTCCTTTCCGCCTGATATGCGAAGAGGTGAGGAAACCGCGCCGCTGGGAAGCATTGCTGCGGCCGATCTGTAAGCGCAGACGTTTGCTCCGTCAACGTTAAATTCAAAATAAGGTCCCGGAATATAATATGAGCGTCCGTTCACATCGGCACCCATTGTAAGCTCTACAGAAACGGCTTTTGCACCTTTGAGAAGGTCAAAAACTCCGCCTTTGTAGAAATTAAAGCTGGTTTCGCTCGCAAATACGTAATATCCGTTCTGGAACGCGTTTCCGGCAGCGCCCTCCCAAGGGTTTCCAATTCCCGTTTTCTTATCTACAACGAAAGGAAGATATGAATCATCCGACTCGACTGTCTCGCCTTCTGTAGCAGACACGAAGTTTATATGATAAACCAAGCCGTCCTTTACAAATAAATCGTAATAAGCTCTGTTCGGATCCGTCGGCTGCTCGGGTACTACAGGCGCATCAGAAGATACGGGAGCGTCGGAGGACACGGGAGCGTCGGAGGACACAGGCGCGTCGGAAGACACGGGAGCGTCAGAAGACACGGGAGCGTCGGAGGACACGGGAGCGTCAGAAGACACGGGCGCGTCAGAAGACACAGGCGCGTCGGAGGACACGGGTGTGTTAGATGTCACAGGTTTATCGGTAAGCGGGAAATAAAGTCTATTTGTCGTGGGCTTTACCGTTACAACGGGCTTAGCTGTCGTTACAACAGGCTTTGCTGTAGTTACAGCAGGCTCCTCTGTCGTTACAGGGGCTGTTGTTTCAACAGGATCACCTGTCACCACAGGCTCCTCTGTTATTTGAGGCTCAGTCGTAACAGGCGCCTCAGTAGTTACGGCAGGCTCATCTGTTACCACAGGCTGCTTTTGATTATTACAACCGCAGATTACTGCCGCGATCATAACAACAACCAAGAGGAACAAAAAAGATTTGAATGAAAACTTTTTCATCATAATGATCTCCGATCCTTTATAATTTTAATTTTTAATGAGTAACACTATCAAACGAACAATATAAAAACATCTATAAAAAATATATTATTCATAAACAAATTTTATCATATTATTGCTTATATGTCAAGTGACTTTTAAATTTTTGTATAAACTGCCAAAAACGACCTTTCATTTTTAGTAAAAAAGCCTTGTTGTTTCATTGTCGTTGAATTATCAAAGCTTCCCCCTTCGCTTTGTAGGGTGCAAGCCCCTTTTTTTGCAGGAAAAGGTTATTAATAAATATCCCCCCGTAAAACAAACGGGGGGTATTTCAGTTTCGGGCATAGCCCTAATACTACCGGCGGCGCACAAGCGCACTTTAGATTGGCCTGCCAGCCACGCAACCGTTGCTTGCTACCCGCATAAACGGGTTAGGGATAATAGCCTTCTCCTGCGGGCGCCGAAGGTGTGCAATAGCAGAAGGTGGCACGAGCTTTGCGAGTGACGGATGAGGTGTCTTTTCGCTCCGTGTAAAATTAAATTGCACCTCATCCACCACCTTCGGTGGTCCCCCTTCTCCCACTGGAGAAGGCTTAGGCACGAGCTTTGCGAGTGACGGATGAGATGTCTTTTCGCTCCGTGTAAAATAAATTGCACCTCATCCACCATAAATGGTCCCCCTTCTCCCACTGGAGAAGGCTAATTTCACTACCACCTTTATTATCACCGGTTAACCTTTACTTAAGCACGCGACTATCGCGTGGTTTTCATTATACAAAAAGCCTGCGAAGTTTCCTTCGCAGGCAAAAAGTGTTTTTTATTGTTTTACGGCTGCCATAGCGTCGTCGAAGACTTTTACAAGAAGAGAGTAGTCCTCGTCTGCCGCATAGGGCTCAAACGCCTTGTAAAGTGACAGCTTCTTTGCGTCGTCAAGCGCTTTGAATTCGGCAAGATCAAAGCCGTTATACAGCGCGATGTCCATAAAGTGATTCTGAAGGGTGTCTTCCTCGCTGAGATGTCTGTCATAAACGCGCATAGCGTACATACGCATAGCCCCCTCTTTCAAGGGCATCTGTCCCCAATACGAGAAGGTGTTCGTCGGAGAGAGAACATTCGCGCGTTTTCCGTAGTTTGTACCGTTTGCATACACTGTATATGAATATCTGTAGGTCTGTTCAAGCTGGGACATGTCCATAGCAAACGCATACGTATTTATCTTGGTTCCGTCAACTGCCATTTTGACAGCGAGGCTGTCCTCTGTATAATCTACAGTCTCACCTGCCGCAAGCGAGCTCGGGTTCTTAAGCATATAGCCCCACGAATCTACCGTAAAGCTTGCAAGGGAGTCATCAACGATATTAAAGCGAAGGTGGGGACCTACACCGAAGACGGCGTAAGAGTCAGGCGCGCCTGCAATCGTAAATTCTACGGTGCATTGCTTTGATGCCAGAACAGCCTTTTTAATCGTGGCCGAATAGAAGTATATCGAATTGTTTATTGCCATTTCTATATATCCGTTATGTATCGGGCATTGGAAGCCGTCCCACCAGGTATCGCCGATTTTATGTTCATCGATAGTTGCATAGAAAGGGTAATAACGCGCGTGAGAATTTCTGGCAGGGTACTCGTCCGCATCAGGACCCGCAGGCGCAAAGTTGATGTGATAAATCAAGCCTTCCTGAACGTAAAGAGGATAATATTCCTTGTAGTTTATTTCCTCAGGTCTTTGGATCGCGGGCTCTGTAGTCGTTAAAGGAGCTGTCGTTGCGTCGGGCTCGCTTGTTACTGTGGGATCTGTTGTTTCAGTGGGATCCTTTTCACCGCCGCAGGAGCAAGCAAAAGCAGCAACGAAGAGAACTACCAAAAGAAGCAACAATGATTTTTTAGCAAATCTGGTCATAATTTTTTCCTCTTTCTGATGTGTTGTTATAATCTTTCTACTCAACAATTTTATCATACTTCTACATATATGTCAAGTTGGTTTTTAATTTTTGTATAACCTGACAAAATTCACGCTGCATTTTTAGTAAAAAAGCCTGCGAAGACTTTTCTTCGCAGGCAAAAAAGTGTTTTTTAATTATTTAACGGCTGCCATAGCGTCAACAAAAGACTCCGCGAGCATTTCGTAGTCTTCATCTGCCGCATAGAACTCCATCGCCTTGCAAACCGAAGCCTTCTTCGCGTCGTCAAGCGCGTTGAACTCCGTAAGGTCAAAGCCATTGTGCATTGCGATGTCAATAAAGTGGTTCAAGGACGCCTCTTCAGCGCTGAGCTGTCTGTCGTAGACACGAACGGCATAAATCTTCACACCGCCGTTATATACTTTTAAAAAGCCTGTGCCCGTAAAAGCGTTTTTCGTAGATAAAATATTTAAACGCTCTGCGCAGAACTCACCGTTTGCATACACATTAAAGTTGTATTTGCTATTCTCCGCAATATTCGAAAGATCAAAGGCGAATGTATATGTATTTACCAGAGTTCCGTCAAGCGCTGTCTTGACAGGAAGAGTGCTGATGGTATAATCTACTGTCTCGCCCTCTGCCAGCTGACCCGGATCCTTCGCCATACCGCCCCACGCGCCTAAGCCAAACTGAGCCTGATAGGAGGTGCCGACGTGCAAATCATATCTCGGTCCAACCCAGAACGCCAAACGAAGCGGTATGTCGGTTGCCGCAGCTACAACCTCTACAGAATATCCTGTCTTTATACGGCTTGCAACACTCGGAAGAATGTTTACTTCGCCCTGTAAGTTCAAATATCCGTCGCCCAGAGTAGCGCTCTTGCCATCGCTCCAAGCATTCTTGATGCCATTTGAATATACCAAATAGGACCCGTACTCTAATGCTTTAGACTCAGTAGCAGACGCAAAGCTCATATGATAGAGCAAGCCGTCCTGAACGTAGAGAGGATAATAGTCCTCATAGTTAATTATTTCGGGCTTTTCGGGCGCGATTACGGGGTCCGTCACAACGGGATCCGTTACGATGGGATCGGTTACAACGGGATCCGTCACAGCGGGGTCCGTTACAGTGGGATCTGTTGTTTCTGCAGGGCCCTTTTCACCGCCGCAAGAGCAAGCAAATGCAGCGACGAGAAGAACTACCAAAAGAAGCAACAATGATTTTTTAGCAAATCTGGTCATAATTTTTTCCTCTTTCTATTGTTTTTTATCATTTTACCACAATATTGTGTGATTGTCAAGTGTTTTTATGAGATTTATGTACAAAAAAACTGTTTTTTGTCCGTCATTAAATTACTTTCCAATTTACATCATACAATGTTTTTTCAATGACAAAAAAGGGGCTGTCATATTTGGTAAAACCAAAGAAGCCCGACACTTTATAAAAAAACACACTAAGCCCAGAGAATGAATTATATCTGTGAAAAAATACTTTTATAAGGTTGAAATCCTACGGATTCCCTCATTTTAATGGGCTTCTTTTATCGCCGTTTTCCCCCTCTCGACGTATACAATACGCCTTCGGGACGAAGAACAGCGATTTTTCCTCAAATCTGCCTATCCCCTCAAAGCAAAAAGGGGCTGTCTCAAAAATTCATTTGAGACAGCCCCAAAAAGTGTTTTTTAATTATTTTGCATCTGCCATTGCGTCAGCAAACGCTTCTGCAAGGTAGGTGTAATCTTCATCTGCCGCATAGAATTCCATCGCCTTGCAAACCGATGCCTTCTTTGCGTCATCGAGCGCGTTGAACTCTGTAAGATCAAAGCCGTTAAGCATTGCGATATCAATAAAGTGATTCAGACTTACCTCTTCTGCGCTAAGCTGTCTGTCGTAAACACGAACAGCGTATACGCGCGCGTTTCCGCTACGGTGAGCCAAGCTTCCTACTGCGGAGAATTCATTTGTTTCTGCCAGAATATTCAAACGCTCTGCGCAGAACTCACCGTTTGCGTAAACATTGAAATCATATTTGCGTGTCTCTGCCATCTTTGAAAGATCAAAAGCAAACGCATATGTATTTACCAAGGTTCCGTCAGCAGCCGTCTTGACAGCTATTGTGTTGATATTGTAATCTACAGTCTCACCCTCTGCCAAAGCTGCGGGGTTCTTCGCCATTTTGTCCCACGCGCCTATGTTAAAGCCTGCGGAGAAATTGGTGCCGACGCTTAAATCAAAGCCGGGACCAATGTAGCACGCCATACGGGAGCCTGCGTCAAGAGAAGCTACGATCTCTACGGAATATGCCTTTGCGCTTTTAAGAACATCTTTAAGCTCTGTGCCTCCAAAAATGTTTGCGCCGCCCGCAAGCTTCAGATATCCGTTACCCAAGGTGGACTGGAAGCCATCCCACCAAATTCTCGGAATGCCGTCTCTTACCTGTACTGTGAAAGGAACGTATGCAGAAAGACCGCCTATTGTTTTGTCACTCTCAACAGCAGAAGCGAAGTTCATGTGATAAAGCAAGCCGTCCTGAACGTAGAGAGGATAATAGTCTGCGTAGTTAATTGTTTCGGGCTTTTCGGGCACGATTACGGGGTCTGTTACTACGGGGTCTGTTACTACGGGATCCGTTACTACGGGATCTGTAACAACGGGGTCTGTTACTACGGGGTCTGTTACTACGGGATCTGTTACTGTGGGATCTGTTGTTTCTGCAGGGTTCTTTTCACCGCCGCAAGAGCAAGCAAAAGCAGCGACAAGAAGAACTACCAAAAGAAGCAACAATGATTTTTTAGCAAATCTGGTCATAATTTTTTCCTCTTTCTAATTTTTGTTGTATTTTACCTAAATACTGTATATGATTTTATCATTATTTCGTGCAAATGTCAAGTGTTTTATAGTAATTATAGAATATTTTTTTAAAATACGGTCTTCCGCTTCTTAGTCTTATAATAAATATCCCCCCGTAAAACAAACGGGGGGTATTTCAGTTTCGGGCATAGCCCTAATACTACCGGCGGCGCACAAGCGCGCTTCAGATTGGCCTGCCAGCCACGCAACCGTTGCTTGCTACCCGTATAAACGGGTTAGGGATAATAGCCTTCTCCTGCGGGCGCCGAAGGTGTGCAATAGCAGAAGGTGTCATACGAGCAGTAGCGAGCATGACGGATGAGGTGTCTTTTCGCTCCGTGTAAAATTAAATTGCACCTCATCCACCATAAATGGTCCCCCTTCTCCCACTGGAGAAGGCTAATTTCACTACCGCCTTTATTATCACCGGTTAACCTCTTTTGAAGCTCGCGACTATCGCGTGGTTTTCATTATACAAAAACAGGGCTCCCGAAAAATCGGGAGCCCTCTCTCACCTGCAAGGTGAAAAGTTGTTTATTTAATTGACATTATGAATAGAAGTCGCCGAGCTTCTTAAGTCTCTCGTACTTAGCCTTAGCTGTAGCTTCTGCCTTTTCAAAGAGAGCCTCTGCTCTTTCAGGGAATGCCTGAGCGAGACGAGCGTAACGAGCCTCACCCTTGATGAAGTCCTGATAGCTTCCCGTAGGATCCTTGCTGTCAAGAGTGAAGGGAGTCTTGCCTTCGTTCTTAAGCGCGGGATTGTATCTGAACATCTGCCAGTAGCCTGCCTCAACAGCCTTCTTCATTTCAGCCTGGCAGTTAGCCATACCGCCCTTAATGCTATGCATTTCACAGGGAGCGTAGCCTATTACGATGGAAGGTCCGGGATATGCCTCAGCCTCAGCGAGAGCCTTAATGGTCTGGTTAAGGTCTGCGCCCATAGCGATCTGAGCTACGTATACGTAGCCGTAAGACATAGCTATCTGAGCGAGGTCCTTCTTGCCTATAGCCTTACCTGCCGCTGCGAACTGAGCAACCTGACCGATATTGGAAGCCTTGGACGCCTGTCCGCCTGTGTTGGAGTAAACCTCAGTATCGAATACCATAATGTTTACGTCCTCGCCGCTTGCTATCACGTGGTCAAGACCGCCGAAGCCGATATCGTATGCCCAACCGTCGCCGCCGAAGATCCAAACGGACTTCTTGGAGAGGTAGGATTTCTCTGCGAGGATTGCGGGAGCTGTGGGACAGCCTGCAGCCGCAGCCTTTTCAAGCTCAACGATAAGAGCCTTTGTAGCAGCCTCGTTTTCCTTGCCGTTGTCCTTTGTATCAAGGTAAGCCTTAGCGGCAGCCTTAAACTCGTCGGACGCCTTTTCACTCGCTGCCATTTCCTCTACCTTGCCGATAAGTCTTTCACGAATAGCCTTCTGTCCGAGGTAGATACCGAGACCGTGCTCAGCGTTATCCTCAAAGAGCGAGTTAGCCCAAGCGGGACCTCTGCCTGTTTCGTGATTTACCGTATAGGGAGTTGAGGGAGCAGAGCCACCCCAAATGGAAGAACAGCCTGTTGCGTTGGAGATATACATTCTCTCACCGAAGAGCTGTGTAATAAGTCTTGCGTAAGAGGTTTCAGCGCAGCCTGCGCAGGAGCCAGAGAACTCGAGCAAGGGCTGCTTGAACTGTGAACCCTTAACTGTCTCTCTTGCGAAGGGCAATTCCTTTTCGCTTACGTTTTCAACAGCGTAATCGAATACTGACTGCTGATCGAGCTGGCTTTCCTGAGATACCATCTCAAGCGCTCTCTTTTCGGGCTTTGTAGGACAAGCCTTCACGCAGAGAGTACAGCCCATACAGTCGAGAGGGCTTATTGCGATAGTGAACTTATAGCCCTCGCAGCCCTTACCGATCATCTTGGCTGTGAACTTGGTAGCCTCGGGAGCGTTAGCTGCCTCCTCCTCGTTCATAGCGAAGGGACGGATGGTTGCGTGAGGACATACGTACGCGCACTGGTTACACTGGATACAGTTTTCAGCGTGCCATACGGGAACGTCAACGGCAACGCCGCGCTTCTCGTATGCGGCAGCGCCCTGCGGGAAGGTACCGTCAACGTACTTTTCAAATGCGGAAACAGGGAGAGAGTCACCCTGCATCTTTGTAACGGGGATAACAACGTTGTTTACGAACTCAACGAGATCTTCACGCTTACCTGTAGCCTTTTCAGCCGCGCTTGCGTCTGTAGCGTTAGCCCAAGCTGCGGGAACGGCAACCTCGTGCAGAGCCTCAACGCCTGCGTCGATAGCCTTGTAGTTGAGAGCAACAACATCCTCGCCCTTCTTAAGATATGACTTCTTCGCCATATACTTCATATAGTCAACAGCCTCGGTAATAGGCATAATGTCAGCGAGAGCAAAGAACGCAGACTGAAGAATTGTGTTCGTGCGCTTGCCCATACCGATTTCACGAGCCTTGTCGATAGCGTTTACGGTATAGAACTTGATATTGTTCTTCGCGATATACTGCTTTGTTTCAGCAGACAAGTGCTTATCAAGCTCCTCGTCGTTCCACTGGCAGTTAAGCAGGAACGTACCGCCCGGCTTAACGTCGTTTACTATCTTATAGCCCTTAAGCATATAAGAGGGATTGTGGCAGGCAACGAAGTTTGCCTTGTTTATATAGTAAGAGGATTTTATAGGAGTATCACCGAAGCGGAGGTGCGAGATGGTTACGCCGCCCGTCTTCTTGGAGTCATACTGGAAGTATGCCTGAATGTACTTGTCGGTATGGTCACCTATAATCTTGATGGAGTTCTTGTTAGCGCCTACGGTTCCGTCGCCGCCAAGTCCCCAGAACTTACAGCTTATTGTGCCTGCGGGAGCTGTGTCTATCGTAATGTTTTCTTCAAGAGAAAGACCTGTAACGTCGTCTACGATACCGATAGTGAAGTTAGCCTTAGGAGAATCGAGCTTAAGGTTCTCAAATACAGCGAATACGCTGGAAGGAGGAGTATCCTTAGAGCCGAGACCGTAACGTCCGCCAACTGTGGGAATGTTTCTGCCTGTTCTCGAAAGAGCTGTGATAACGTCGAGATAGAGAGGCTCGCCGAGCGCGCCGGGCTCCTTAGTTCTGTCAAGAACTGCTATCTTCTTAGCTGTTGCGGGAATAGCCTCCGCGAGCTTTTCAGCAACGAAGGGACGGTAGAGGCGAACCTTAACGAGACCGACCTTTTCGCCCTGAGAGATAAGGTAATCAATAACCTCCTCAGCTACGTCGCAGATAGAGCCCATAGCGATGATAACTCTCTCAGCGTCGGGCGCGCCGTAGTAGTTAAATAGCTTATAGTCTGTGCCTATCTTCTCGTTAACCTTGTCCATATACTCTTCAACTATAGCGGGCAACGCGTCATAATACTTGTTGCACGCCTCTCTGTGCTGGAAGAAGATATCTCCGTTCTCTGCCGAGCCGCGAAGCACGGGAGATTCGGGGTTAAGAGAACGCTTACGGAATTCAGCGATAGCATCCTTGTCAACCATTTCCTCGAGGTCCTTATAATCCCATACCTCTATCTTCTGAATTTCGTGAGAAGTACGGAAGCCGTCAAAGAAGTTAAGGAAAGGAACTCTGCCCTTGATTGTTGCAAGGTGAGCAACAGCGCCGAGGTCCATAACCTCCTGAGGATTGGATTCAGCGAGCATAGCGAAGCCTGTCTGACGGCACGCATATACGTCGGAGTGGTCACCGAAGATATTGAGCGCATGAGAAGCAACGCAACGAGCTGATACGTGAATTACGCAGGGGAGAAGCTCACCTGCTATCTTGTACATATTGGGGATCATCAGGAGAAGTCCCTGTGATGCCGTATAAGTGGTTGTAAGAGCGCCTGCTGCAAGGCTGCCGTGTACGGTACCTGCCGCGCCTGCTTCGGACTGCATCTCCATAACCTTGACGTTGTCGGCGAAGATGTTCTTAAGTCCTGTCGCTGACCAAGCATCGGTCAACTCTGCCATAACACTTGAGGGTGTAATGGGGTAAATTGCGGCAACTTCCGTAAACGCGTAGCTGACTGTAGCCGCGGCGGTGTTACCGTCCATAGAAAGCTTTTTTCTTTCCATCTTTTGTTCCTCCGTTTATAATAAATTTTAATTGAAACCTAAATTGAATGCGATAAGCATACTTACAGATTTAACATCCTATATAATAACACAAAAAATGAAAAAAGTAAATAGATTTTCGAATATTTTTCTTATTAATTTCAACCAATTAATAAATGCGTCAAAATTTGCTTGACAAAACTGTGTTTTAAAGCTATAATTATATAAGGAATTTTTTGGCTCTTTGGCCATTTCGAATATTTTATTAAAAAAGCTACAGAATAATAAGAGGAATATACTATGTTGGGAGACAAGAAAATCATTTTTTCGGGCGTTCAGCCGTCGGGAAATTTAACTATAGGCAACTATTTGGGAGCAATCAAGAATTTCTCCGCCTTTTCGGAGGAATACAAGTGCTTTTACTGCGTAGTCGATCTGCACGCGATAACCGTGCGTCAGGTATCGTCTGAGCTTCGCCGCCGCACCTATGAGACACTTGCCCTTTATATCGCCTGCGGTCTCGATCCCGAGAAAAATACGCTTTTCGTACAGTCGCACGTCCCTGCTCACGCAGAGCTCGGCTGGATTCTCGACTGCCACACGATGTTCGGCGAGCTTTCCCGTATGACACAGTTCAAGGACAAAAGCGCCAAGCATTCGGACAACATAAACGCGGGTCTTTTCACCTACCCCGCGCTTATGGCGGCAGATATTCTTTTATATCAAACCGATTTAGTTCCCGTCGGAATTGACCAGAAGCAGCATTTAGAGCTTTCCCGTGATATAGCTCAGCGCTTTAACGGAATCTACGGCGACACCTTTACAGTCCCCGAGCCTTATATCGCAAAGTCGGGTATGAAGATAATGTCGCTTGCAGACCCGCTTTCCAAAATGTCAAAATCCGACACAAACCAGAACGCCGTCGTCTATATTCTTGACGGCAAGGACGATATAATCCGTAAGTTCAAGCGCGCCGTTACCGACTCGGGCAGCGAGGTTCGCATGTCGGACGACAAGCCCGGAATCAACAATCTTATGACTATCTACTCCTGCTTTACGGGCAAGAGCTTTGAAGATATTGAAAAGGAATTTTCGGGCAAGGGCTACGGAGAATTCAAGCTTGCCGTAGGAGAGGCCTGCGCAGACTCGCTCGCTCCCGTAAGAGAAAAATTCAATTCTCTTATGAACGACAAGGCGTACCTTGAGGAAATCATGAAAAAGGGCGCCGATGAAGCTGCCTACTGCGCGCGCAAGACGATGTCAAAGGTTAAGCGCAAGCTCGGCTTTGTCGCTCTTTGACTATATTTTAAATTTGTAAAAAGGAAAAATCGGGCAATAACCTGAAGGCTGTCCTTTATGGCTTTCGTTATGCCCGAATTTTATTTTATGTATATTTTTTCTGTTTTTGTTATAGCCTTTGCGCTAGCGCTCTGCTCGGTCATTCCCGTAAAGAAAACGGCAATCTCGCTCGATGCGCTCGATATCCCAAAGGACTCGCGGCGAATGCACCGAGAAACCGTCGTAAGAGGAGGCGGGCTTTCCGTATTTTTTGCCTTTTTTGTCGCCTCGCTCTTTGCGCTGTCTCAATACGGAGAGGGCTTTTCGGACTTAAGCGGCGCTCTCTTGTCGGGCAGCTCTTTAATTGTCGGCGTAGGACTTTGCGACGACGTGTCTCAAATGTCTGCAAAAACCAAGCTGCTTTCACAGCTTGCCGTCTCTTTTATACCTATCGCCTTTTCTATCGGCATAGATGCCTCTTCGCTTTTTGGAGAAAAAACGGTTTTTGCCCGACTTTTCTCCTCTGCTTTGACGCTTTTTTTGACCGTCTCGCTCATAAACGCCCTCAATTTTATAGACGGTCTTGACGGACTCGCCGCGGGCTTTTCATTTATTTCGTCGCTTTCGCTTTTTCTTTGCAATATTTTTTCACGCAATTACGAATGCGCGTTTTTCTGCGCCGCGCTTTGCGGAAGCGCGCTCGGCTTTTTGCCCTACAACAAATATAGAGCGAAAATTTTTATGGGGGATTGCGGCTCTCTCTTTTTCGGGTATGCTCTCGCGACGCTCGGCGTAGCCACCTATCAAGGCGGCGTTCGGCTGTCAAGCAATGGCGCTTTTCTGTCAGCCCTTCCCTTTTTTCTTATATTTGCATATCCTCTTTCCGACCTCGCTTTTGCTGTAATTCGGAGACTGTATAACGGACAAAGCATTTTTTCGTCAGACGCGAAGCATTTTCACCACCGACTTATAAAGAAGGGCTTTTCCCACCCCGAAAGCGTCGCGATATTACTCTGCGCCGCCACGCTTTTTTGCTCGCTCGGCGTCGCTCTTTACGTTTTGTTTTTATAAAATTTCGCCTATATGCTCAAACAACTTGTCCTTGACAATGCTATATATTTAAAAAATCGCAAATATTTATTATTTTCTTTTAAATTAACGCTTGAAGAAATGTGTGAATGACCTGCAAAAGCAATTATCATGTTATGTCCCCCTTTTTTTCGTAGAACTCCACGATTATTGCATCCATTATACAACAAAACGAAAAACTTGTCAATATCGTGGAATTCCACGAGATAAAGCCTTTGTATTTACCTATAATAATTGTGGAACTCCACAAATAATAGGTAGGTGTACGTATGAAATTAAACGATGCCATTGTCAAGCGAATAGAGGAAATTTGCGAAGAGCGTAACAGCAACGTGTGTGATTTGGCTTTAGGCGGCGGAATGTCGCCGTCCGCAATTTACGACCTCATTAAAGGAAGAACGAAATGCTCTAAGGTAATAACTGTAAAGCGTTTTTGTGAAGGCGCAGGCATAACCTTGTCAGAATTTTTTGATAGAGATTATTTTAACGAGCCTGAACAAGATTGATTTTTCAATTTCGAAATTTTACGTGTTTTTTTCATCATGTCAATAGATTTGACTCTGCTAATCGGAAAACAAATAAAAGAGTAAAAATTTTATCCTTTTTTTCGGTTTTGATATTGACAAACGAAAAAGTATTTGTTATAATAACTATCGCATAACTTAACAAATGAACATGCTGCTATGGCTCAGTCGGCAGAGCACATCCTTGGTAAGGATGAGGTCCCCAGTTCGAATCTGGGTAGCAGCTCCAAAAAGACACAGCCTACCCTTGCGGTGGGTTGTGTCTTTTTCTTTGGACTGTCACTCCTAATTCGAAGTGGGCTTCGTGCAACGCACGAATCCAGTTCGCATATCGCCGCAGGCGATATCTTCGCCGAATGGCGAATACCTGTGGTAGCAGCTCCAAAAAGACACAGCCTACCCTTGTGGTGGGTTGTGTCTTTTTCTTTGGACTGTCACTCCTAATTC
>JAZQGJ010000023.1:0-10037 GCA_045539995.1 Eubacteriales bacterium | reverse complement strand
TAATTTTATATTAATATTATATATAAGCAAAAAAACAATTGAAAAAAGCAATTTTTTATGCTATAATAATAAAAAATCCTAAAAAAAAGGAAAGTATATGAAGATATCGCTCTGTATTCCTATGTATAATGAGGAAAAAATAATTGATTCCACACTCGAAACAATTTCCTCATATATGAAAAAAACCTTTTTAGACGACTATGAAATAATTTTCATTTCTGACGGCGCGAAGGATAAAAGCGCAGAAAGGGTAAAAAGCTATAACGATCCTCATATAAGGCTCATAAGCTATGAAAACAATATGGGAAAGGGCTATGCGGTGAGGCAGGGGGTTCTTTCTTCTTTGGGCGATATAGTTATGTTTACCGATTGCGATCTTGCTTACGGATGCGACGTTATAAAGGTTTTTTACGACGAAATGAAGAAAACGGGCGCGGACGTTGCCGTCGGCTCGCGAAATTTAGACAAGAGCGGATACGAGGGATATTCCTTTTTAAGACGCTTGGTTTCAAAGTCCTATATAGTATTTCTTTCACTCATAGGCGGGCTTAAGCTGTCCGACTCGCAGTGCGGCTGCAAGGCGTTTTCCTCCCGTATGGGAAAAAGAGTTTTTTCACACTGTGAAATAAATCGATTTGCCTTTGATTTCGAGGCGATTTTGCTCGCGACTAAGGCAAAAGCAAAAATAATAGAGATACCTGTAAAAATAATCAATAATAACGAAAAAACAAGCATGAATATGGTGAAGGACAGCATAAAAATGATGAAAGACATAATAAAAATGAAGAAGAGGATAAAGAAAACAGACCTTTGATTTTATATGTAAACAGTTATTTACACAATGGTAAAAAAGAAAAAAGTTTTCTTCCTTTATTATATAGTACAACAATAATTTTAAGTAAATAAAAACCGTTCATTATAACCGTTTTTTAGAAAGGACAGCAATGGAAACCTTTTCAGCAACCCTAAAACCGATGCTTACTCTGTTTTTTTGTATAGCTGTCGGCTTTGTTCTTGTAAAAAAGAAAATACTTCCCGAATCTTCAAGCAAAAGTATGGCGAAAATGGAAACTTGGATATTTTCTCCCGCCTTGAGCTTTACGACGATGATGAGATACTGCACCGTTTCTTCTGTTTCCACTCACGCTTTAAATGTATCTCTGTCTTTAGTAGCAGTTTTGATTTCCGTATGCTTGGCTATTCCTCTTGCAAGAATTTTTGTAAAAGAAAAAAGCGCGGAAAGAGGCATCTATACATATGCCCTTGCCTTTGCAAACAGCGGATACGCGGGCGACCCCATAGTGCTTGCCCTGTTTGGCGAAGAGACTCTTGCTTATTATAAGATGTTCTGCTTGCCGTTTAATTTGTTTATCTTTACGTGGGGGATAAGCCTCTTGATACCTGACGGGAAAGAGGGAAACAATCCCTTAAAAAGACTTTTGAACGCGCCTACTCTTGCGCTGTTTGCGGGAATATTAGCAGGGCTTTCGGGACTCGGCAATTATCTGCCCGAATTTTTGATTTCTGCTCTTGATATGCTTAAAGCGTGTATGGGGCCGGTCGCTATGCTTCTGGCGGGAGCCACTATAGCGAGATTTGACCTTATGGGTATGATAAATAAGAAAAAGGTATATATAGCGACGCTTTTGAGGCTCGTGATAATCCCTACCGTAATTATGTGGGCTGTGTTTGGCATAAAGACGGCAGTAAATTCGATTTTCGACACGTCTATAGGAAACGAAGTAATTTTGCTTTGCTTCTTCGCTGTCGCGACGCCTCTGGGATTAAACACGGTAATATTTCCGGAGGCATACGGCAGAAATCCCGAAACGGGCGCAAGTATGACTATGGTATCCCACACGCTTTGCGTTCTGTCAATTCCTCTTATGTACGGCATAGCCGCGAGGGTCTTCGGTTTTTAAAAGAGAAAAAAGACATTTTAAATTATACAGTGTAAAAAAGAGATGCTATAGTGATATATAACATCTCTTTTTTTCTATGCTTTAAAAAAGCCATTTATTTTCGTTTTCGTCTATGTGGTAATTTGCCCTCTGACATTCTTTTGGGCTTTCCCGAAAAAATGATTGAAACGAGGTATCCGAAGCATAAAGCCGCGCAGGTTCCTGCCGATGCGGCGGTAAGAGGGCCCGTCAGCGCTCCTATAAGACCGCTTTCGTTTACAGCCTCCCTTACGCCGATGGCAACCGTTCCGCCAAAGCCGATAAGAGGAACGGTGGCGCCGCAGCCTGCAAAATCACGCAAGGGCGCGTAGAGACCGACAGCGCCGAGCAAAACGCCAAAGGAAACGTATATAACGAGAATTCTCGCGGGGGAGAGCTTTGTCAGGTCTATAAGAAGCTGCGCCACAACGCAGAAAGCGCCTCCAACCAAAAATGCCTTCAGTAAAGTATAAAAGAAATCCATTTCGTTATAACTCCTTGTTTTTAAAAGTCTCAAAAAGAGGCTGTTTTTTTATATTTTTGACAAAAAATGTCAAAATTATGCGGAAAAAGAAAAAAATTTTAAAAAAGGGAAAGGGCTTTATAAAAGAAAAGGGAAGAAAGAAAAAAATAAAAAAGAAAAGAAAAAACAAAACAGGCTCAAAAAAGGCGTTTTTTAAGAATTTTTACACTTTTACCAAAAACTATTCGCTTATAAAATGGATAAGAGGCGCAATTCCCGCAATAGAGCCACCCTGCTGAATGCTTGAAGGACTCATAAGAGCGCCTGTAGCCATAAAGAGAATATTGCTTATTTCTCCCTTTTTTAATCGGGGAATGAAATAAGAGGCGAGAACGGAGGCGCTGCAGCCACAGCCGCTTCCCCCACTGTGTACGTCCTGTCGCTTGAAATCGTAAAGCATAACTCCACAGTCGCTGTGATTTTTTCTTACGTCGATGCCGATAGAAAAAAGAAGCTCGCGAAGAATATCCGAGCCCTCCTTTCCGAGGTCTCCCGTTATTATAAAATCGAAGTCAGAGGGGCTTTTTCCACTTATTTTAAAATAGCTTTCTATAGTGTCGGCGGCGGCGGGCGCCATAGCAGCGCCCATATTAGCGGCGTCGGAAACACCGCTGTCAACTATTTTTCCTGCCATAACCTCGCTTATATATATAGTTTTTTCTTTTTTTTCGCTATAATCAGAGATATTTTCGTCAGAGAATTCATCAGAGCCTTCGTTTACTCGCTCTAAAAGAAAAGCGCCAGCCGCGGTAGCCGTCCATTGAGCCGTAGGCGTTCTTTGTCCGCCGTATTCTATAGGGGTTCTGAACTGCCTTTCCGCCGCGCAGTTATGAGATGAGGTAATTGAAGCGCACCTTTTAAGAGTATCGCTTGAATGAAGAAACATAGAAGAGCAGAGAAGCCCCTCTGCCGAGGTAGAGCAGGCGCCGTAAAGCCCGATATAAGGTATTCCAAAGGAGGAAAGACCTTGAGAGGTGGCGACACATTGGTTCTGCAGGTCGCCGGCAAAGAGAATATCTATGTCGCAGGGCTTAAGACGGGCTTTTTTTAAGAGTAAATTGAGAGTAATTCGGTCAAGCTCACCCTCTGAAAGCTCCCAGGTGCTTGCGCCGAACTTGTCGCTTTCGTCGTGATAATCGAAAAGGTCTCCGAGAGGACCGAAAAACTCCTCGTGACCGACGGCAGAAGCCGCGCATAGCAGCTTTACACGCCTTCCCAAATCAATAATTTTCTGCAATTTAGTTTTTTCCTTCCTTTTTTATTATAATATTCAACAAAATTTTACAGTAAACTAAACTTTACAAATTGAAGCTAAAGCGGCTCGAGAAAAAATAAATAACGCCGTAAAGCGCGCCGCAAAGCGTCGAAAAAAGCAAAACGGGGCCCGCGACTGTGAAAATTTTTGCGCCGACACCTAAAACGAGGCCCTCGCTTTTCGTGTCGATAGCGGGGGAGACGACTGCGTTAGCAAAGCCTGTTACGGGAACGAGAGTCCCTGCGCCCGCGTATCTCGCTATATTGTCAAAGAAGCCCAAGCCTGTAAAAAGGGAGGCTAAAAAAATAAGAGAAACGGTAGTTAAGGTATAAGAATCCTTAACAGAAGCGCCGAAGAAGGAGTAGAGAGAGAAAAGGCATTGACCGAAAGCGCATATAAGACCGCCGAAAAGGAAGGCGGCGAGGCAGTTTTTTAAGACGGGCGACCTTTTTGCCCTGTCGTTTGCATATTTTTTGTATTCTTCTTTACTTTGATGCATAACACCCTCCGAGAATAATATATACAAAGTATCTGTAAAAAAGGCTAAAATATGCATAGAGAAATTGGGCAAAAAAAAGAAAAGCGCGATTTTCGCGCTTTTTATGGTATAAGGGAGTTTTTATAATTTTGCGGGAAAGGCTATTTACGCTTTTTCTATTACACGTTTTGCAAAGGCCTTTGCGTCGGAAATATCCTCTTCGTTCGGTCTGGCCTTGTGGAAGATTTTAAATTCGCCTCTGCAATGAAATTCATCATCTGCAAGCGAAAGACCGAGAGGCTTTATTACCTTAAGCATAGGTTTTTTCATAGACTTCATCATAGCCGACGTGCCGAACAAAACTATTTTTCCTATTTTGTCCTTGTTTTGTGAAAGAAAGTCCTTTACCGATGCGTCCATATCAAAGGCGTAATATGAGCAGCCGAGAAAGAGAATGTCGGCTTTTTCAGACAAAGCGCATTCAACGCTTTCGCAGTCCGCATTGACGGCGGAAGCAATAGCAAGGGCTAATTTTTTTGTATTACCCGAACGAGTATAATAGCGAACCTTGATATTCATATAATTCTCCTTTTAAAACAGAAAGATTTAAGCTAATTTAAGTATCACTTCAAAAATATCAGTCAAGAATTATCGACTTTTTATTGCCCTTTTTGTCCTTCGGATATTCTCTTATGCGGAAAACGAAGTCGAGGTTAACTGCGTCGAGCTTTCCGTTTTTTTCGACGAGAATGGCGCTGGCCGAAACCTCTCTTATAATTCCGTCAAGCTGACGGGATCCGTCAAAGGAATAAATAATGCACTCCTTGCCAACAAAGCGTTTTGCTAATTCAACCATTTCTTTTTTATCTCCTTTTCGTCTTTTTTCAACGGTTTTCTTTGCTATCAATCCTTTGCGCCGACGCAGAATAACAAACAAGACCACGAGCACAAGGAATATAGGTAAGTAGCTTGAGGGATTCAATTTTGTACCTCCCTTTTTATTCTTACTATAATTATGGCACACTTTTATGAATAAATCAAGAGAGAAAACGGAAGAAATAGCTTTACGTATATAGAAATTCGATTTTAACAAAAAAGTTGAAATAATATTCATAAGCTCTTGACATTTGGGGAACATTATAATATAATAAAACTGAAAATGTTCCCTAAAAGGAGACCTTATGAAAAATAAATTTGAAAATATACAGGATTTATTGAGAACGAAAGCCGAGTATCAAGCAAGGCTGAATTTGATACCGTACGAGGGCACGGTAGATATTAAAACAATGTCGGAAAAAAGATATTTATATATTCGTAAACGAGAGGCGGGGAAAATAAGATCTACCTACGTAGGTATATATTCCGACGAGCTTCACGCCATGCTTCTTCGCAACGTGAAGGAAGCAAGAGAGCTCAAAAAGCAGATACGGAGAATAGAAAAGGAGCTTGCCTCGCTTGGATACAGCCACGAAGGGCTAAGCGGCGACGTTGTTCTGAATATAGATTTTGTCAGGGCGAATATGAAATCCATTATTTATGACCAAGCGGTGCTTGAGGGCGTATCAACCACGTTTCCCGACACCGAGCAGATTATTGATAATGGAAGGGTGATGGGTGTAAGCGCAGAGGACGTTCGGAAAATATTGAATTTAAAGCACGCATGGGAATTCATTCTTGACGGGGACGTAGTACAGTTTCCCACAAATTATTATCTCTGTCAATATATTGCGAGACTCGTTAACGAGGGCTTCTATTTTGAAGGAGGCAGAATAAGGGGAGTGCCTGTAAGAATTGGAGGCTCAAGCTATATTCCACCACTTCCCGTCGAATATGAAGTAAAAGAGCAGATAGACAGAATTATAGCATCGGAAGAAAATCCTGTTGATATTGCAATTGAGCTCGCCCTGTTCGTTATGAAAACGCAGATTTTTAACGACGGAAATAAGAGGACTGCTATCATTTTTGCAAACCACTATCTCGTTTCTCACGGCGCGGGTCTTATAGTTGTTCCCGAAAGCTTGGTTCCCGAGTTTAAGCAGCTTCTTGTAAAATACTACGAGCAAACCGACGTTCAGGCCATAAAGGACTTTCTGAAAAGAGAATGTGTAAGAAGCTTTAAATAAGATACTTGTAAAAAATAAAGCCTCGGCTAAAATGCCGAGGCTTTTGCTATGTTGAATTAAAAGCTTTCAAAGCAACAGGAATTTCAAATTTTTTCGTTTTCTTCTGTCTTTTCGGTAGAGTGGCAGCTGCCGCCGCATTGCTTTGCGTAAGGGCAGCCGACGCATTTTTCTCCGCGTCGCTTTGCGCGAATGAGATAGAGGAGGGCAGAGCCTACTACTATTGCTATGAAAATAATAATTATTATATCCTTCATTAGCTTATAAGCAGACCTTCCTTTGATTTTACTGTGACGTCGGATTTAAGCTCTCGCTTCTTTCTGATTATAAGAGAAGCAAAGATAGCGACAATAGACAGCACTATTGCCCAGCCAACGAAGGGCATCCAGACTTCGCCAAACGAGCCGCGAGTGAAGAGAGTTCCGAAGAAGAAAACGAGAAAGGATACCGTGTAACCGACAGAGAACTGAAGCCCGACACCTGCCCAAAACCACCTTTTGCTCTTTATCTCGGAGCGCATAGCGCCGAGCGCTGCAAAGCAGGGGGGAGTAAATAGGTTGAACATAAGGAAGGCGAGAGCCGCCGTCGAGGAAATGCCGCCCATGCTCATAGAGCCTACGCTGCCAATCAATTCAAGCTCCTCGCCGATAAGATGCTCGAAGGCGAAGACTGTCGCAAGAGTTGAGACAACGCATTCCTTTGCTATAAAGCCCGTGATAGCCGCCGCCGCAAGCTGCCAAAGAGCTACACCCACGATAGGAGCGATGATATAAGAGATAGGCGAGGCGACTGTCGCAAGAATGGAGTCTGCGGGGCTTTCTGCAATACGAAAAGACCAAGTATAAGTCTGCATCATATAAACTATGAAGTTACAAAATAGAATAATAGTTCCCGCCTTTACTATGTATGCCTTTCCTCGCTGAAGCATAGACCGGAGAGCAAGGCTGAGAGAGGGAGCTTTATACTCGGGAAGCTCGATAATGAAGAAGGACTTTTTGGCTTTGTTGCCCGTAAGAGCGTTTACGAGAAGCGCGCAGAGCAGGATGATAAAAATACCAACGAAGTACATAGCCGTACCTATCCATTCGGCGCCGTCGAAGAAAGCGCCTGCAAAAAGAGCGATAACGGGAAGCTTTGCGCCACAGGGCATAAAGGGCGCAATCATTGCCGTCGCGCGTCTTTCGCGTTCATTTTTTATGGTACGGCAAGCCATAACGCCGGGAATAGCGCAGCCCGTTCCTATAACGAAGGGAATGACCGACTTTCCCGAAAGACCGACACGCTTGAAGATGGGATCAAGCACTACCGTCGCGCGAGCCATATAGCCACAGTCTTCGAGAAGAGCAATTAAGAAATACATAACCATAACGAGAGGAAGAAATCCGACGACAGCCGAGACGCCCTCTATAATACCCTCAAGAACTATTGCCTGCAGAATGCCGTTTGCCCCGTCTAAAAGACCTGATACAAAATCCTTGAAAAAAGCAATACAGTCAACCAAGCCCCAGAGGTGCGTGTCTCCTATATCAAGACCCTCGGCAAGCCAGGCGCCCGGCCCTGCCTGAGATATCCAGAAAACAGCCCACATAACCAGCGCGAATATCGGAATACCGAGCCACTTGTTCGTAAGAATATCGTCTATTTTATCCCCTATATTTTCACTTGACGTAAGCACCTTGCGTCGTTCAACCGCTTTAACCGTCCCTTTTACAAATTCAAAGCGCTTTCGGTCAGCGAGAAGAACAGATTTTTTGTCAGAGAGGTCAACGTATTTTTGAACGTAGGGGGCGTTTTGCTCTTTCCCGTAAAGCGAAACGGCAACACGCACGACCTCTTTAAGCCCCTCCGATGAAGTAGACACCGTATCTACGACAGGGCAGCCGAGTTTTTCAGAAAGAGCCGCCGAATCTACTTTGTTTCCCTTTTTTCTGTTAAGGTCTGACTTGTTCAGCGCTATAACCGTCGGCACGCCAAGCTCAAGAAGCTGTGTCGTGAAGAAAAGGCTTCTGCTCAGGTTGGTGGCGTCTACTATGTTTATAATAACGTCGGGATTTTCGTTCTTGACGTAATCGCTCGTAATGCTCTCCTCGCTTGTAAAGGGCGACATGGAGTATGCGCCGGGAAGATCGACAGCGATTAACTGCTCGCTACCCGCGTACGCCTTTTTAATGGGGCGCTCTTTCTTGTCAACGGTAACGCCTGCCCAGTTGCCGACTTTCTCGCTGCTGCCTGTCAGAGCATTATACATTGTGGTCTTGCCGCTGTTGGGGTTTCCCGCCAAGGCGATTCTCATATTAGATTTCCTCCTATTTTAATCCTTTCGGATATAAATTACTGTCTTGAATGTCAGTTAGCCATTGCTAACTAAATGTCGAAAAATAAACAGCCTGCTGCTTTGCCAATATAATTTATATTTTATAAATCATATAATAATAGCTTCAGCAAGCTGATTATCAATATTATACCTACCGTCCTTAATAGCTACGACACAGCCACCCTTCAGGTGACGGACAACGGTGATAGGCTCTCCCTCGTAGCAGCCGAGAGAAAAGAGAAAGGCGTTTAGCTCTTCGTCATTAGTCTCGATAGAGCGTATGACGTATTCTTTTCCGTCCTGTGCGTCTCTGAGATTCATTTTAAATCGCCTCCTAAAGAACAAAAGTCTCACCGTGTCAGTTAGCCGTTGCTAACTCAATATTATTATACATATTTTTTACTATCTTGTCAATACGAAAGGAAAAAATTTTTTAATTTTGTAGTTATATACAAAACAAAAGAGAATAAGAGCCTTCTGTAAAAAGCAAAATGCACAAAAAGATTTGATTACAGAGAGGAGAAAAACAAACGCAAGTACAATGCTTTCCGTCAAAGGCGTTAGCTTATTGACAAACAAAAAGAAATATGGTAAAATATACTTGTCGCACAAATTGCATATACTTTCTTAACGAAGGGAAAATACTTTTGGTAAAAAGTGTTTTCTCCTTATTCTCATACCTTCGTTGAGAGAGCATTTGTGTGACAACAAGCAAGGGGAGACATTTTTTCGGTGCGTTCCTTTTGGGGCGCACTTTTTATATGTAGGGGGATAATTATGGCAATAAAAATTCCAAAAAAGGAGATAGACGTTACAGGAATAGAGCTTACGCCAAAAGAAGCCTTTCAGAAGAAAGAGAAAAAGGAAATAAACGAAAAAGAGGCGTACTCTAAAGGACAGTTTTCGAATTTCAATAGAATACGTTACCAACCGACAGGAAAAGGACGAAGAGTTATAAAACTCCTCGTCCTCTTTTTTTGCATGTACTGCATCTGTGTCCACAGAGGCTATTTTTAGTTATGAATTATGAGGCTCGCCTTTGCTCGCCGTTATGAGTTTGCTTCGCAAACGTTATGATATGATCGCTCTGTTACTTAAAACTGTGCCGAATGCACATCATAACTTGGCGTAGCCTAAGCGGACTCGAACTAATAAGGTTTCTATCGGCAAATATCCGTATATACTTCGGCAAAAATTCTTGCAATATCCCATATTACTTCAAATTTTTGTCTCGTCTCTCCTGAATATTTGCTCGATATAAACTGCGCGCACCTCTCGTCGAATAAATTTTCGATGGATTTGGGTGATGCAAGCCGAAGATAAGTGTGGACTTTTCAAGGCGAGTAGCGCCAAAAGACGCGGAAATTTATCGCCGAGAGGCTTATTGGTTCGAGTCCGCTTAGGCTA
>JAZQGJ010000022.1:0-13949 GCA_045539995.1 Eubacteriales bacterium | reverse complement strand
CTGTGGCGATGATATACCATTGCTTTCGCAATGGATAAAAAATCGACAGGCTTCGACCAGCCGATTTTTAATGCGGGTAGCAGGTAAGCGAGGCTAAAACAGTCGATGACTGTTTTAGGAGAAGCGCCCGAAGGAAACAAGGAGTAATGAAGCGAGGCTGTGCCGAGAGCGCATTACGACTATATTTCCGAGCCGTCGGAGAACCTGACAAAGCGCAAGCTTTCAGGGTCAAGTCCGTTCCCGCGCCAAGAGGGAATAATGAATAGTGAATAGAGAAAAAGTAAAAAACGACAAACCGAAGCCTGTCGTTTTTTTGGTGCGGGTAGCAGGACTTGAACCTGTACCGAGTTGCCCCGACTAGAACCTGAATCTAGCGCGTCTGCCAATTCCGCCATACCCGCGTATTAAGTTGAAAATTGAAAATGGAAAGTTGAAAATTATAAAAATTAGAAAGAGGGAAAATTATTTTGTGGATTTGACAATGCTCACTAAAATTTTTTCTAGCTCGACACAATCTTTTAATATAGAAGCAGATTCAGCTTCTGTCAAGTAGCTTGTTGAAGCTAATAATCTGATCCAATATTTTGTTTCGGAGGCCTCCTTCAAGGCTATACTCATTTTTGATATAAAATCCGGAGTACTTTGCGCCTGTTCTGCTTCGGCAACATTTGCCCCAATGCTTGTTCCGCTTCTTAAAAGCTGTTTGGACAAAACGAATTCTTTTTTCGTTTCATTTAAATGCCTATAAAGATTTACAATTCTTACAGCAAACGCAAAAGATTTTTCCTCAATCACATTTGCCATATTTGTATCTCCTCATTTTCAATTTTCCATTTTCAATTTTCAATTGCTTTCGTCGCGTTGCGCCGAAAGCATAGATATTATACAACAGTTTTGCCTGTTTGTCAAGCCTTACGAAAAAAATATTTGAAGGCGGTTTTGACAAACAGGCAGTCTGCGACTTCAGAGCTTGAAGAGCCTTATAAGCAAGCTGAAATCGCTTGAATTATCAGTTTCGAAGCGAATGGATAGGCGCGGGGATTCTTCCGCCTCTCGCGATAAAGTCGGCGCTGGAGTGGCGGTTTATGGGCATAATGGGCGCGTATCCGAGAAGTCCGCCGAATTCGGCGCTCTCTCCGACGCCCTTGCCGTAAACGGGAATGAGACGGACGGCGGTTGTCTTGTTATTTATAACGCCTATTGAAATTTCGTCGGCAATAATTGCGCTCAGTGTTGCGGCAGGAGTGTCGCCGGGTACGGCTATCATATCGAGACCCACAGAGCATACTGCGGTCATAGCCTCGAGCTTTTCAAGATTAAGCGAGCCTATCTCTGCGGCGTGAATCATACCTGCGTCCTCCGAGACGGGAATGAACGCGCCAGAAAGACCGCCCACGTAAGAGCTCGCCATAACGCCGCCCTTCTTTACCGCGTCATTGAGAAGCGCAAGCGCGGCGGTTGTTCCGTGAGTTCCGCAGCATTCAAGTCCCATATTTTCAAGAATATGAGCAACCGAATCTCCCTGCGCGGGGGTGGGGGCAAGAGAGAGGTCGACTATGCCGTAGGGCGCGCCGAGCCGCTTTGACGCCTCGTATGCTATAAGCTGACCTGTTCTTGTAATCTTAAACGCTATTTTCTTTATCGTGTCGGCTAAACGTCCGAAATCGCAAGCGCCCTCTTTTTTTACGGCGCAGGCAACGACTCCGGGACCTGAAACGCCCACGTTTATTACCGTGTCGGGCTCTCCTATTCCGTGCATTGCGCCTGCCATAAAGGGATTATCGTCGGGAATGTTCGCGAAAACAACCAGCTTGGCGCAGCCGATAGAGTCTCTGTCCTTTGTAAGAAGCGCAGTTTTGAGCATTATTTCGCCCATAAGCTTTACGGCGTCCATATTGATGCCCGCCTTGGTCGAGCCTACGTTTACCGATGAGCATATATGCTCTGTCGAGGCAAGAGACTCGGGAATCGCGGAAATCAGATTTGAAGCGCCGAGAGTCATACCCTTCTGAACTAACGCGCTGAAGCCGCCTATGAAGTTTACGCCCAGAGTGTTCGCCGCGCGGTCAAGCGTTTTAGCTATCTTTACGTATTCGTCGGAGGAAAGAGCGCCGCCAACGAGAGAAATGGGGGTAAGTGAAATGCGCTTGTTTATTATCGGAATTCCGTAGGTTTTTTCAAGCTGCTCGCAAACGGGAACGAGCTTTTCCGCCTTTTTCGTTATTTTATCGTAAATATTATCGTTAAGCCTTTTTGCGTCATCGCTTACGCAGTCAAGAAGCGAAATACCCATAGTTACGGTACGGATATCCAGCTTTTCCTCTGCTATCATATTTATGGTTTGAAGAATATCTGATGTTTCGAGCATTATAGAGTCCTTTCTTATATTCTGTGCATCGTATTGAAGATGTCCTCGTGCATAACGCGGATCTCAAGATTCCTCTTTTTTGCAAGAAGCGCGAGCATATCCGAGAAGTCCGAGAAGGATACCGAAAGGTTATCTATCTCTACCAAGAGAATCATAGTAAAATAGTCGCTGACTACCTTTTGAGTAATATCAATAATGTTTGCGTTGCTTTTAGCGCATTCGGCGCTAACGTCGGCAACGATTCCTACAGTGTCGTGTCCTACAACGGTGATTACAGCCTTCATAATTTCCTCCAAAAATTTTATCAGTTTAATTTTAACACAGGAACAGAAAAAAAGCAATACCTTTAGAAAAAAGTTCATCATAATATGAGGAAATAAAGGGCTAATATAATTGACAAAAGGTTTTTTTTGTGTTATATTAAATTCGTATAAGCAAAAGCAAAAAGCGACAAATATTCAGGGGGCGCTCTTATGATAAGAGAGACACTTAATACGCAGATAAAGGACACATATGACGTCGTTGTTTGCGGCGGTGGGGTAGCGGGCATAGCGGCGGCGTTGGCGTCGGCGAGACTCGGCGCAAAAACGCTTCTTATAGAGCGTCAGTTTATGCTCGGCGGTCTTGCGACGGCAGGGCTTGTGACTATATATCTCCCACTTTGCGACGGACTCGGAAGGCAGGTCTCCTTCGGTCTTGCCGAAGAGCTTTTCCGACTTTCGATAAAGCACGGCGCAGAGGCGCAGTATCCAGAAAATTGGCTTGACGGTATAGGTGCGAGAACCGAGAGCGACAAACGCTTTCAGGTTCAGTTCAACGCGCAGCTTTTTGCCATTCTTGCCGAGCAGGAACTCAGACAATCGGGCGCGGATATCCTTTACGGAACGAGCGTTTGCGCGCTTTGCAAAAACGGTGACAAAATTGACGCGTTGATAATAGAAAACAAATCGGGCAGAAGCGCTATCGGCGTAAAGCGTGTAGTTGACGCCACAGGCGACTGCGACGTTGCGTTTATGGCGGGCGCGCCTGTGGACACCTATCGTCAGGGAAACGTTCTTGCAGCCTGGTACTACTACGCGACAAAAGACGAGGGCTACGCCCTTAAAATGCACGGCTATGCCGATATTCCGCAGGCTGAATTAGAGGAAAGCGCAGACGGAAAGCAGATAGCTTCCTTAATAGACAGGCGATTTTCGGGACTTGACGGAAAAGAGCTTTCCGAAATGACAGAGCTGTCTCATCGAGAGCTTTTGCGCGACTTCCTCTCAAAAAGGGAAAAGGACGAGAGCGCTTGGCTCTCTACGATAGCTACTATTCCTCAATTGAGAATGACTCGCAAGATAGTAGGCGAATACGAGCTTAAGGCAAGTGAGATGCATACGGAATTCAAGACCTCTGTTGGAATGGTCTCCAACTGGAAAAAGAGAGGCCCCGTCTATGAAGTCCCGTTTGAAACCCTGTATAGCGCAGGTGTCAAAAATCTCGCCGTTGCGGGCAGATGTACCTCTGTCGATCAGACGCTCTGGGACGTTATGCGCGTAATCCCCTGCTGCGCAGTCACGGGACAGGCAGCGGGCACGGCGGCGGCTTTGTGCGACGATTTTACTTCGCTTGATATCGGACGTTTACAAAATACACTCCGCAAAAACGGCGTCGTCATTCACGAAAAAGAGCTTAAATTAAAGGACTAACCTTGATAATAAAAGGAAAAAGCAAAGAGAGGGAATATTATGACAAACCAAATTTATGAGTATAAAAATTACGCGCAGATAGATCTCGACGCGATAGCGGAGAACTATAAGCTTCTGTGCGCCGAATTAAAGGAAAAATCACCCAAGGCGTCGCCCATATGCGTAGTGAAGGCAGATGCGTACGGACACGGCGCGCGTCAGTGCGTAAGCGCTTTGCTTTCTCTCGGCGCAGACTTCTTCGCAGTCTCCGACATCTCGGAAGCATTGGAAATAAGAGAGGTCACCGATACGGCAAAAATTTTGATTCTGGGCTATACCCCGCCCGCAAACGCCCCCGTCCTGATAAAAAACAATATTATACAGACTCTCCACAGCATACCCTATGCCGAAAAGCTGTCAGAGGCTATTAAAGAAGGCCAAAAGCGAGGCGAGCTTGACGAAAATGCAAAGATAAGTTTACATATTAAGCTCAATACGGGAATGAACCGTCTCGGCTTTTCGGTTTGCGACGACACCTTTGACACCTCCATAGAAGAAATCCTTTCACTCAGGAAATACGAGGAATTTTCTCTTGAGGGACTCTTTACTCACTTTGCCTGCGCGGATATGCTTGGCACCGAAATGACCGAGCGACAGGTCGAGTGCTTCTTCTGCGCGCATAACGCGCTGAAGGAAAAGGGGCTTTCGCTTAAAACGCACGTTTCCAATAGCGCGGGCTCTCTCCGATACGGCTCGCAGGAGTGCGACTACGCAAGATTTGGAATAGTGCTTTACGGACTTTGTCCGTCAGACGAGGTAGGACATAAGGCTCTTAAGCCCGCTATGCAGCTCTTTTCGAGCATCGCGCAAATACACGTCTTGAAAAAGGGACAGTCTGTAAGCTACGGCGCGACCTACACGGCGAAAAAGGACATGAGAGTGGCGACCGTTGCCATAGGCTACGCCGACGGACTCGTAAGAGCGTGCAGTGGCGGAAGCGTCACTATAGGTGGCAAAAAGGCGAAGATAATCGGTAGAATCTGCATGGACCAGTGTATTGTCGATTTAGGCGATATCGAGGCGAGCGAGGGAGACCGCGTAATCATATACGACCAAAGCGGTGAAAACATGGAAGAATTTGCAAGAACGGCAAAAACGATAAATTACGAGCTTGCTTCCATCGTCGGAAAAAGAGTTTTAAGAAAATATAAAAGAGATGACAAATAAAAACGGAGTTATAATTTTAAACAAAGAGGCGGGAATGACCTCGCAAACGGCGGTGAATAAGGTGAAAAGACTCTTCGGCGCCGACAAAGCGGGGCATACGGGCACGCTCGACCCTATGGCGACAGGCGTGCTTCCCATACTCATAAACAGGGGCGTCAAGGCGGGCGAATATATGCTCTGTTCGGAAAAGCATTATTTAGCCGAATGTATTCTTGGAATCACAACCGATACAGAGGACACAAGCGGAAAAATCCTTAGCGAAGCCAAAACGCTTCCAAGCGAGGAAGAGTTTATGTCGGTCTGCGAGCGCTTCAGGGGCGAGATTATGCAGACTCCCCCAATGTACAGCGCTATCCGTGTAAACGGAACGCGCCTTATGGAGCTGGCGAGAAAGGGCGAGACGGTGGAAAGAGAAGCCCGTCCCGTTACCGTATATTCGCTTGAAGCAAAAAAAATTGAAGAAAACAGATATTCACTTGACATAGAATGCTCAAAGGGCACCTATATCCGCACGGTCTGCGCCGATATAGGAAAGGCGCTCGGCTGCGGCGGCGCGATGTCCTCGCTTTGCCGACTCGAAGCGGCAGGCTTTAAAATAGAGGAAGCGCATACGCTCGATGAGCTTGAAAAAATGAGCGAGGCAGAAAGAGCTTCGCTTATAATTCCCGTAGAAAGAATATTTGAAAAATATCCCGAATTTCACTTGAGCGACTTTTATGCGTCGCTCGCGCATAACGGAGCGTGCATATATAAGCAAAAATGCCGCTTCGATTTTCCTCTCGGCAGCCTCGTAAGGCTGTATGACAAAGAAGGCTTTTTCGCTCTCGGAGAGGTGCTTCTTAAGGACGGCGACACAGTAATAAAGCCCCAGAAACAGTTCAGGCTGTAAAAAAACTGTCTTTAAGAGAAAAACTAATCATCTGCAAAAGGACAAAATCAGTTAAGACGGCAACAATCAAAATCGGTCTGTAAACAAATATTTACAAAACAAGGCGGTCATTATGTCTGAAAAAAAGTGGACAAAGGAACAAAAAACGGCGATAGAGGAAAGAAAAAGAACGCTTTTGGTTTCGGCGGCGGCAGGCTCGGGAAAGACGGCGACGCTTACCGAGAGAATTATCCGTTCGCTTACGGACGAGGACTCTCCCTCCGACATTGCCAAAATGATAATAGTGACCTTTACTCGCGCGGCGGCGACAGAGCTACGTGAGAGAATATCCTCGGCAGTCGCGAGCGAGATAGAGAAAAATCCGAAAAACGCGCGTCTGCGCCGTCAGCTTTTACTGTTACCGAGCGCTAAAATATGCACCATAGATAGCTTCTGCGCAGAGCTTGTGAGACAAAACGCCGTCTCTGTCGGAATAAGCCCCAATTTCCGCGTCTGCGACGAAAACGAGCGACTGCTCTTGATGAACGAAATAGTGGAAAATCTCATTGAGGAATGTTATTCCGACGAGGATGGCAGAGTGTGCAACGGCGAGGACTTTTGCGACTTTGTCGACGATCTCGTCTCGGTAAATTCAGAGTCGGAAATAGGAAAAATACTTTTGTCCATATACGAAAAAATCGAAAACTTTACCGACAGAGCTGAGGTTCTCGCAAAATACAGAGATAGCTTCAACTTTGACAGAAGCTTTTTAGATACCGAATACGGAAGAGTTATATATAGCGACGTAAAGGGCGTTTTTGAGCATTACAAGGCGCTTTACGAGCTTTATACCGAGAAAATAGAGAATAGTGGAAACGAGAGCGTTATCGAGAAGCATTTACCCGCATATATTTCCGACCTGCGCTATATAAAGGCCCAGCTTTGTGCGCTCGAAGAGGGCTACTCGGAGGCAAAAGCCGTTTTTGCTTCCTTTGAAAAGCAGTCCCTGAAAAACGTAAAAAGCGAGGATGCCGATGAAAACGACAATATAATGAAGTCGGTGCGACAGGGCTTTCTTGAGGATAAGAAAAGCTGCGCCTCATATTTTTCCTATTCGAATGAGCATATACAGAAATTGCAAACAAAGCTTTACAAATTTCACGACGTTCTCTATTCCGTCATTTCCGAGCTTGACCGACGCTTCAGGGAGGAAAAGCAGAGACGAGGAATATGCGATTACGGGGATTTAGAGCATTATACTCTCGAGCTTCTCTATGACGGAAAAGAGCCTTCGCCCCTTGCCCGAAAGCAGAGAGACTATTACGAATGCGTATATATAGACGAATATCAGGACATAAACCCCATACAGCATAAAATCTTCGAAGCGATAACACGAGAGGATAATTGCTTTATGGTTGGCGATATAAAGCAGAGCATTTATTCCTTCCGTCGCGCAGACCCCGACATTTTCGCCTCTATGAAAAAGACCTTCCCCAAAATAGAGGATGCGAAAGAGAATGAACGCGCGTCAATATTTATGTCGAGCAACTTCAGATGCGACAAGGAAATAATAGATTTTTCTAACATGGTGTTTGATTCGCTTTTCGGTGTATCGGGCGAAAGCATAGGCTATGAAAGGGCGGACAGACTCAGCTTTGCCAAGCAAACGAATGAAAGAGAAGGAGACAGGCTGCCTACAGTCGCCTTGATTTCGGGAAAGAAGAGAAACGGCAAGCAAGCGCCTGAGGACTTTGAAGACGATGAGCTTTTCTCGGACGAGGGCGAGGACCTTGAAGCAGAGTATGTCGCTGACGAGATAAAAAGGCTTGTTTCTGAAGAAAGACTCAACAACGGCGAACGAATAAAGCCGTCGGATGTAGCCATTCTCCTTCGAACGAACGCGAAGGCGCAGAGATTCGCGTCAGCGCTTGAAAAGAGGGGAATTTCTTCTTCAAAAAAGAGCGGAGAGGACTTTTTCGCCTCGCCTGAGGTAATGCTCGCCTTGAGCCTTTTGAATACGGTGGACAATCCGCACAGAGACGTCTATCTTATGGGAACGCTATGCTCGCCCATATACGGCTTTACCTCCGATGAGCTTACGCTTGTCCGACTTGTCGGCGGCGATGGGCTTTCCTTATATGAATGTCTGCAAAAATACGTGGAGGCTTATCCCGAATTTGAAAAGGGAAGATATTTTCTTTCCGAGCTTGAAAAATTCAGGAAAAAGGCGAGAAATATGCCTGTAAACCGCCTCTTGCTGTATCTTTATAAGGAGACGGGAATGCTCTCGCTTTGCGGCGAGGGAAGCGAAGCAGGACATAAAAAGCTTTTGTATCTGTATAATTACGCAGGTAATTTCGAGGCCTCATCGTTTAAAGGACTTTATAACTTTATTTGCTATATAAATGAGATAAGAGAAAGAGAGAAGGGCTTTTCCGACGACTCTGAAGCTCTCGGCTGCGAGGGCGTTCGCATTATGACGGTCCACGCGTCGAAGGGCCTTGAATTTCCCGTCTGCTTCGTTTCTGGCTGCGGACGGCAGATGAAGCCGTTGGAGCTGAAAAAGGATCTTGTTTTTGACTCAAAAATAGGATTTTCACCCAAATTTTTCGATAAAGAAAAGCTCGTCAGAGTGGAAAATCCCGTGCGACTCGCAATCGCAAAGTCGATAGAGAAGCAGAGTCGGCTTGAAGAGCTTCGCGTGCTTTACGTTGCGCTCACTCGCGCAAGAGAGAGACTCTACGTAACGGGCTCCTTAAACGGCAGAGCCGACAACTATCTGCAAAGAAGCCGAATGAACGGCAAGATGATGTCGGATTATACGGTGCTTAATACAAAATATATGCTTGAATGGATACTGTCAAGCATCGCGCGCGACGAAAACGAAACGGCGAGTATAAAGCTGATAAGCGGCGCTGCCTCAAGCATTGAGACAACCGATATAACCGAAGCATATAAAAAGGGGGAATTCGGAATTCTCCTTAATCGAGACAAAAAGGAAGCGCCCGAGCAAGAAAAAGAGAATGAGCGAAAAGAACAGTCGCCCGACCTCTCAAGCGAAGAAGGCGAAATCAAGGAAGGAAAAGGCGAGGAAAGCAAAGCGCGCCAAGACGGAGAAAACGAGAACGCGCCCGACGAAGAATCAAAGGAAAGAGCCTCTCTTGCCGAGCTTCTCAAAAAGAGATTTGATTTCAAATATCCCTATTCCCATATATCCGACATTCCCGCCAAGCTCTCGGTTTCAAGGCTCTATCCGTCGCTGCTTGACGAAAAAGAAGACGGGGGCGCGCTTCTTTCAGAAATTACTGAAAGGATTGCCGAGTCGCTCAACACTGCCACCGTCGAAAAGCCTGCCGAAAAACTCGACACAGCCGTAGACGAAAAGGAGACGGAAGTTTTAGACGATGAGCCCAAGAAACGCGTATTCCCTCAGTTTATACTGAAAAGTGAGGCGACAGGCGCAGAGAGGGGAACTGCTACGCATCTGTTTATGCAGTTTGCCGATTTCGCGTCACTCAAAAAAGTCGGCGTAAAGGCAGAGCTTGAGCGCCTTGTCGCGCAGGGCTTCATTTCACAGGACCAAGCCGAGCTTGTCTTTGAAAACGAGCTTGAGCTGTTTGCTGCGTCAGAGCTTCTTTCTGACATTCTTTCTGCGGACAACGTTCGCCGTGAGTTCAGATTCAATTCGCTGCTTCCTGCCGAAATGTTCTCGCAAGAAGAAGAAAAAAAGGAACAGCTTAAGGGACATACGCTCTTGGTTCAGGGAGTCATTGACTGTGTCCTGGAGTATAATGACGGCAGCTATACCGTCATAGATTATAAAACGGACAGACTTACCCCCTTTGAGCTTTCAAACTCGTGGGCAGCAGAGAAAAAACTGCGTGAGCGCCACAAAGAGCAGCTCACCTACTATTCAGCCGCTTGCGAAAAGATGTACGGACGCGCGCCGAAGGAGGTAAAAATTTATTCGCTTCCTCTTGGACGGTGCATAAAGGTCGCCCTGTAGAGTAAACACGAAAAAAGCAAAATGGGCGAAATCCTAAACAAAAAAGAAAAATGCAAGCCATTTAGATTCTTGATACTAAATAACGTTTTGAAATTATAGACAACATAACAGGAGATGCAACCAGTCGGTTGCTGCGGCAAGGTATGGAAAATAATTTTTTAGTAAACAAAAAGTTATCCGAGCAACAGCTTCGGGCGCTTAAAAAAATCGAGTCGGACGACGAGCCGTTTTTGTTCGCCGTTGTTGCCGACGTTTCCGTGAAAGCGAAATATTCTGAAACGGTGCTTCTCGTAACCGAAAAGTGCCTGTTCACCTATGATTTCAACAGTGAATGTCTGTCGGAGAAATGTTATTTTTCCGATATTGAAAGCATTTACAGCAAGCGAATGTACGGAAACGGAATAATGCGCGTAGAGCTTAAAAACGGAGAAGCGCGGGACCTGTTTCGATTTACGTTTTCGGTGACTGCGCTCTGCGACGCCACGGCGAGCTTCGTTTCGGGAATAAACAAGGGTGAGTCTGTTGAAGATTCGCTTGAGATTATGAGAGGAGTATACGAAAAGCTACTCTCTATCTGCCCAAAATGCGGAAGAACGCTTTCCTCGTCGGGCGCTGTCTGCGTAAACTGTATGGGAAAGGGCAAAATTTTAAAAACTCTGGGCGCGTATCTTAAGCCCGAGCTTGCCCCCTTGATAATATCGCTCATTATTTCGGTTGTCGTTACCGCAATAGCGCTCGTTCCGCCCCTGCTTACAAAAACGCTCGTCGATGATATTTTGCCGGGAAACGATCTTGATGGCTTAAAAATGATAGTCGTTTTCTTAATTTTAATACATATCGTTCATTACTCTCTTGGCGGAATAAGAGGTTACGTTCTTCGTATCTCTGGAAATAAAATAATAGCGAGACTGCGTTGCGACGTCTATGAAAAGGCTCAGTATTTGCCTATGCGCTTCTATGACAAGACCTCGACAGGCGCGGTAATTAACCGTATAAGCGGAGATACCGCAGCCATTCAGTCGTTTATGCTGAGAATTACGCAGGAGGTTGTCGTTCAGTTTTTCAAGCTCATAGGTATAGTAGTCGTAATGCTTTGCATTGATTGGAAGCTTACTCTCTTTTCGCTTTTTCCCGTTCCGATAGTCGTTATCGGCTCGCGTATATTCAGAAAGAGGATTGCGCCCTTTTATCGCAGAATTTGGAGACGCTCTACCGCCGTCACCTCTGTGCTTACGGATACTATTCCGGGCATTCGTGTCGTAAAGGCGTTTGCAAATGAGGAAAATGCGACCAACGCGTTTGGCGGCGCCGTCGAGGAGTGGCGGAAAACCGACTCAAAGGCGGGCAAGATTCTGAACGCCTATCCTGCAATAATCAACTGTCTTGTAAGCTGCGGAAGCGTCGTTATATGGGCGCTCGGCGGCAGTCTCGTAATTCAGGGGCAGATGGCTGGCTATGAGGCTATTTCCGTCGGTCTCTTGGTTTCCTTTATTTCCTACGCCTCGATGTTCTACGAGCCTGTAAACTTCTTTGCCAATCTTTCGGACTCGATGCAGAGCGCTAAGGCGTCCGTTGAGAGAATTATGGACATTCTTGACGCAGAGCCCGAGCACGACTTCGGACGTGGCAATACGAGCGCCGATATGGGCGGCGTTATAGAGTTTAAAAACGTCAATTTCTCCTTTGACCGCACGAAAAAGGTGCTTAAGAACATCAACCTTAAGATAAATTCGGGCGACGTTGTCGGCATCGTCGGCACGACGGGCTCGGGAAAATCCACACTTATAAATCTTTTGCTTCGCTATTATGACCACTATGAAGGTCAGATAACCGTTGACGGAGTCGATATAAGAGATATAGATATGCACTATTACCGTTCTAATATCGGTTACGTTCAGCAGGAGCCGCAAATGTTTCGCGATACCATCTATAACAATATTTCATACGGCGACAGCTCTTACTCGGTAGACGAGGTAATAAACGCGGCGGATATAGCTAACGCCCACGAGTTTATCATAAGGCAGCCCGACGCCTACGATTCTATGCTCGGCGAGCGTGGAATAGGACTTTCGGGAGGAGAGCGGCAGAGAATTTCTATTGCGAGAGCGATGCTGCGAAATCCGAAAATGCTTGTATTTGATGAAGCGACTGCCTCTGTCGACTCGGAAACCGAGCATCTGATACAGGATGCGATAGAGCATCTTATAAGCGGCAGAACCACAATAATGATAGCGCACCGACTTTCCACGCTTTCTAAGGCGAACAAGATAGTGGTAGTCGATAACGGCGAAATAATTGAATGCGGAACTCCCGATGAGCTTATGGCTCAAAAGGGCAAATATTACCGATTGGTAAAGATACAGTCGATGTCCGACAAGGTGGAAGAAAGCCGCCGCACCGAAAAATTTGAATGAGGAGAAAGAGCTATGGCGAGAATTTACGTTGATAAATACGTAGGAAGACTTGAACGCACCGATCTCTATTACGTGAAGCTCGTTATGAAGGACGGTACGGTATATGAAAAATTAGAGCCCCGTATGCTTTTCCCGTTTACTAACGATACAATGTTTATAACACTCCTTGACAAAAGCGAAAAGGAGATCGCCTTCGTGCGAGACCTCACAGAGCTTGACGAGGACTCCGCGCAGGCGGTAAGGAACTGCTTTAGTGAGTATTATATGATACCGAAAATACAAAGGGTTCTTTCCTGTAGCGATAAAAAGGGCTCGCTTAGCTGGACGGTAATCACCGACAGAGGCGAGGTCAGCTTTCGTATAAGAAACCACCACAGCGATATAAAGCATCTGCGCGGAACGAAAAGAGTTATTATAAGAGACTCTAACGATAACCGATATGAAATCGAGGATTATACAGCCCTTGACAGACAGAGCGCGCACCTTTTGTACGCCTATATCTGAAAACCGATTTGAGAGGGAAAATGAACAAAAAAATCGAAATTTTAAACGGCGCCCGTTTGAAAATTATCGCGATGATAGCGATGACACTAGACCACGTCGGACTTATTCTCCTTGACGATTACCGTCTCTTTAGAATTATAGGCAGACTCGCTTTTCCCATCTTTGCGTATCTGCTTTCAGAGGGCTGCTTTTATACAAAGCATAAGAAAAGGCATTTTTTAGAGGTGCTTATCGTCGCAGTCATTTGCCAGATAGGATATTTTATAGCTGAGGGAGATATGTACTTAAACGTTTTGTGTACCTTCTCTTTATCCATACCTCTCGTCTATCTCCTACTTTCTGTGAAAAACAAAAAAACGCCCGCGATTCTCTTTTTGGGCGCGATTGCCCTTGTTATAGCGCTCTGCGCACTGCTTGAAAGAGTCGGCGTTCGCTTCGATTACGGCTATGCGGGAGTTCTGCTTCCCGTTTTCGCCGCTCTGGGAAATAGCAAACGGGACAAATTGGCGCTTACCGCCGTAGGACTTTTACTGCTCGCGTTCATAATGCAGGGCAATCAGTGGTATGGGCTTATGGCGCTTATCCCACTGTCGCTCTATGACGGAACACGTGGAAGGGTGAAAAACAAATACGCGTTCTATATTTTTTACCCCTTGCATATGATAGTGATTTACGGAATTTCTATGCTCATAAACCGATAAAGTAAATAATAATTGTCAAAAAGTCGGCTTTCGGGCCGATTTTTTCATTCTTTAAGGGGAAAAGGCAGTTTTGCAAACAAATATTTGCAAAAAGCCTAAAATAAGGCTTGTTATGCCTTCTTTTTAAGACCGCAAATTTCGCGGTTTTGAAAAAAACCTTCCTTTTTATTATATAATAATATAATATATTA
>JAZQGJ010000021.1:0-2133 GCA_045539995.1 Eubacteriales bacterium | reverse complement strand
AGCCATACGGGGTTGAGCCCCGCATTTTCACTCCGGACTTAAAAGACCGCCTACATGCTCTTTACGCCCAATAATTCCGGACAACGCTCGCCACCTACGTATTACCGCGGCTGCTGGCACGTAGTTAGCCGTGGCTTATTCCTTTTATACCGTCGCTTACTTGCCTTATTCAAGCAAGTACCGTTCGTCTAAAAGAAAAGAGCTTTACGAGTCGAAACCCTTCTTCACTCACGCGGCGTTGCTCCGTCAGGCTTTCGCCCATTGCGGAAAATTCCCCACTGCTGCCTCCCGTAGGAGTCTGGGCCGTGTCTCAGTCCCAATGTGGCCGGTCATCCTCTCAGATCGGCTACTGATCGTCGCCTTGGTGAGCCGTTACCTCCCCAACCAGCTAATCAGACGCAGACCCATCGCAAAGCGATAACTTACAAGTAGAGGTCATCTTTAGCTGTTCTCTCATGCGGGAAAACAGCAACATTCGGTATTAGCAGCTCTTTCGAGCTGTTGTCCCCATCTTTGCGGTAGGTTGTCTACGCGTTACTCACCCGTTTGCCACTAGAGTTTTTAAAGCAAGCTTCAAAAACTCCCGTTCGACTTGCATGTGTTAAGCACGCCGCCAGCGTTCGTCCTGAGCCAGGATCAAACTCTCCATCAAGATAGATGAGAGCCGTTCTAGCTCTTATTTTTGAATTAACGATTGCTTTCACAATCTTTTCTGGCTTTTCATGTTGGTGTACATGAATTTTACACTCTGAAGTTTTCAAGGAACAAACTGCTCTCTTTAACTCTTGCGTGTATTTTGTATACCTGCTTGTTAAGTGAGAGTGTATTCATATTACCTCAAATTTATCATTCTGTCAAGAACTTTTTTTACTTTTTTGTAATTTTTTTTGAGGCTTTAGTTTCGCGACCCTTTGTGCGAGTCAGCCTGCATATATTACCTCTTTTTTACTTTTTTGTCAATAGTGTTTTTGAAAAAATTTATGTGTTAAAAATTTTATTTACAAGTAATTCTGTGATAATATTCCAACCGACAACTTTACACAACCATTACCTAATCAAATCTTTATGCAAATTCACAATTTCCGCCATTAACATTTTGCCCTTGATGTCCGGATGCAACCCGTCTATCGAAAATTCGGTCGCCATACGCTCCTTTTTTTCATCGTAGAAATACGGTTCAAGGTCTATATGATATTTCTTATGTTTAATGTGATTGTTGATTTTATGTAATTTTTCGCGCCACTTCGGGTCGGTGTCAACTTGAAAAGCAAATTTGATGTTTTCGGGGTTTATCGGCATAAGCGTCAAAAAAATAGGACGAATATCGTTCGCTTTACAGATTTTTTCCATCTCGTCAATATCGCGAATAACGTCTTCAGCCGTAATCATCGAAGTTCTAAGGCTGTTAGTTCCCGTAAGAATCAACAAATTTTTAGGCTTAAAGAAAAGCGCATCGTCCTTTAAGCGTTCAAGACTTGTGGTGGACGTGTCGCCGCTTCTGCCTAAATTTATGGCGGGTATGTCTAAATATGTGTCATAACTGTATTCAAGAGAAGCGGGAGAATAACTGACCGCGCCACCGCCGTGGGTTATGCTGTCGCCAAACACAGCAAGCCTTATTCTCTCTTTATATTCCTTTACCTCGAACTTTTTTACATCGCTGTACGCGCCTATGGTATTTCCGTTCTTATCAATAGCGCGAACGCGAAAATAATAAGGACCTGCGTATGGACGCGGATATTCGTCGTAAGCCGTCGTAGAGTTTTCAAGCGCCTTAAACCAAGCGCGGTCGGCTGTCGGCTCGGTTTCGCTTGTTGGCGGTTTCGTCAACAACTCCACTTCATAGCGGTTTATGCCGTTTAGCGGGATAAAATCAAACACAGGGTATAATAACGCCGCATAGCCTTTTATCGCGTCGAAATCGTTCACAAGCGGCTTATTGGGATAGGGCAAATCTTTGTCAATATAAAGAGGAAACGCTTCGGAAAATTCGCCTATAGGCTCGTGATGCAGTCCCAAAGCGCGGACTCTGTAATATAATTTGTCGTAATTGGCAAATTTTCGTAAATCCACCTGATAACCGAAGTCGGTGGCCAAGCGGTCTTAGGAAGACAAATTGGCAACTCAACTCCT
>JAZQGJ010000020.1:0-6467 GCA_045539995.1 Eubacteriales bacterium | reverse complement strand
GGTTCTCGCGCGAAGCGCGTCAGCAAAAAAAGATAGGTACTCGCGAGGAGTACCTATCTTTTTTTGGTGACCCGTACGGGAATCGAACCCATGTTTTCGCCGTGAGAGGGCGATGTCTTAGCCTCTTGACCAACGGGCCTTTTTTACAAAGCGTTGTTATTATAACACATTAATTCAGAAAAATCAATAGGTTTTCGAAAAAAATATTTAAAAAGTAAAAAATTTTTTCTTGTCGGGCTTTCAGATAAAATTAAAAGTCACTTAACACCTAATACACAATAAGCCGATTGACTTTTTAAATTTATTGTGCTAATATTATAAGGTGAAATTTTATTCAGCTTTTTAATAGATATATGGAGAATTACTATGAAAATAGCAAAAAGAATTATAAGTACTACGATAAGCGTTCTGATTTTCCTTTTTATAGGCGCTTTGCTTTTCAGGATCTGGAGCGCGGACTATTGCCCGAAATCAATGAAGAGCCTTTATTTTACAGAAGAGCTGACCGAAGAGTACAGACAAGACCCCGAAGGCTTTGAGGCATATCGTCAGGATATACGCATTAAGTATGACGACAGCAAGGAGGGCTATTATTTTGCTCTTAACACCATCGTTGTGCCGTCAGGTGACGCTCTGCAATGCACCGTGAGATACAACGACTCGCTCTTTGAAGCGTTAGAGCTTGAATACGGCTTTGCACCCGACAAAGAAAAAGAAGATATGTTCATTTATTCCGCCTTCGCGTGTACGGGCTCTGACGGAAACGAGGGATATAGCGGTACAGAATACGAGCTTGACGAGATTGTCTATGACGAATTCTGGATGTACACGTATGCGAAGCTCTGCTTCGATAATATTGATCTTGAAGGCGTTTATTGGGTCAGAATTGACGTGTATCTGAACGACGCGGAAAAGACTCGGCTTGGCAGTCTTGTCGTGTATGAAAACACAAAGGACTATAACGAGCTTGAAGAACTCAAATTTTCAAAATCGGAGCTTCCCAAATGAAAGATTTTTACTATGCTCCGTCGTCAAAGGGGAAAAAGGAAATAAGCGTGAGTATCTTGTTCGCTATCTGCGCAATCCTTTCTCTTGCTCTCGCTATGGCAGAGGTGTTCAGTCGCTCGCTTTTACAGCTTGCCTTTGTCATTTTTGTTGTAATAGACCTGTTTTTTGGCGTTCGTTTTTTCCTGTCCTCTTACCGATATACCGTTACAGAGGAGTACGGGGATTTAATGCTCGTTGTGACACAGACGCAGGGGAAGAGAATAAGCACTCTTGCCAACTTCAAAATTGCCGATATTAAGAAGGTAGAGATTGCAGACACTCCCGAAAGAATAAAAGCCCTTAAAAAGAGCTTTCTTTTAAGCGGCCTGCGCTATAGCTACGTCCCATCGCTCTCGCCTTCGCATCTTACTTGTCTTACTGTTCGTAATGATTATACCGTATATAGAGTTTTATTACAAACTGACTCAGTCTTTGCTGGAATTTTATGTGATGCTGTGAGAAATTGTCCTGAAGCGCTTTCGTCAGAAGACGAAGAAAGCTAAATATAAAGCTCTGCGTTAAATAGGTTGTTTATGGAAGTGGATATTACCCTTGCCGCATTTTCACTTACCGCGTCGCTGTCCTTTGGCGTGACGTAGAAGCTCTTTCCACTGTCAAGCGTTTTTTTCAGCTTTTCCGAGATGCTTGTTATGTCCGCCTCTCTCAATGCGTCATATACAAGAGTTGATGAGTTTACCACGGTGGGTACTCCTATAGCTATTGTGGGCACTCCAAGATTTTTTTCGTTCAGCGCCTCTCTTGAATTTCCGATGCCTGAGCCGGGGGTGATGCCCGTATTGCAAAGCTGAATTGTCGTAGCGAGTCTGTCGCAAGAGCGCGCCGCTAAGGAATCTATCGCTATGACGAGGTCGAAATTCCGTTCTCTGCATATGCTTTTTATAATATAAGAGCTTTCGAGCCCCGTCTGGGACATTACCCCGGGAGAAATTAGAGACACTCTGCTTCCAAAATGGCTTTTGAATATATCGGGGGAAATTTCAGATATATGGCTTGTCGCAGTGATGTATCTTATCGACAGAGGTCCTATAGCGTCCGCTGTCAGATATCTGTTCCCAAGCCCCGCTATCAGCACCGATATATCCTTTATCTTTTCTTTTTTCGAGCAGCTCAGCGCATACTCTTTCAAAGTTTGGGACAGCACCTTTGACAGATTTTCCTGCTCTGAGCTCTGCATTTCGCTCAGGCTTTCAAAACAGAGCGTGGTATATTTTCCTATCGCTATGCCTTGCTCATCGGCGCTTTTTTCGTCGGTTATTTCAAGCTCGCTAACCGTAATTCCGTGTTCATTTCTTTCATTATAACGAACCCCGCCGTCCTTTGTGTCGGATTTGTATCTTTCGAGAGCGAGGTCGGTATGGATTTCATAATTTTTGTTCTGCATTGTTTCCCCTTCGATTGCTTTATAGGAAAGTTTTCGCAGATAAATAAAAAATATACATAAAAGAGCAACCGTACCTGAAATTCCGCTTTTAAATTCGTATTTTATCGAAAAATGTTGTTAAAAACTCACAATAAAATCGAGCTTTAATTGTGCAAGTATACAATGTTTCGTTTTGAAACAAAATTTTGATTGATATTAAATTAATTTAGTGGTATAATACTATGTACGATTAGTATCATATAACATTATCGGAGGAACCCCTTTATGAAGAAAATTTTAGCATTAATTTTGTCTCTTGCTATGCTTCTTTCGCTTTCTGTCTCCTTGACGTCCTGCGGCAAGGATAAGGACTTGGGCGCAGAAGTTGATATGTATTTTGTCGGCGACGTGTATGACTTCGATCCAACAAGAGCATATGTTGATGATGATGCTGTAAAGCTTTTTAATTTGATTTACGAGCCCTTGTTCACCTTTGACAGCGACGGCAAGGTAGTAGGCGCGTTAGCAAAAAGCTATAAGATAATAGAGGACGAGGAAAAAGAACTGTATCAGATGGAAATCACTCTGCGCGATACATATTGGAGCACGGGAACTCCTGTGACTGCCGAGGACGTGCTTTTTGCGTGGGAGAGAATTCTTGACTGTTCTTTCCAGAGTCAGGCAAGCGCGTTGCTTTACGATATCAAAAACGCGTTAGCTGTTAAGCAAGGCGATATGACTATCTCCGATTTGGGTGTTTCCGCCGATGGAGAGCTGCTTACAATCACCTTTGAAACAAAAATTGATTATGATGAGTTTCTTCGCAATCTGACCTCTGTTGCATTGGTTCCGCTTTATAATAACAATTCAAACGTTGATAAGGCGAGCGACTATTGGGGCAAGAGAAAGACCACTATCGTAACAAACGGTCCCTTCTGCATTGATACTCTCGACTATAATATGGGCGAGCTTACCCTTAAGCGTAATGAATATTATCGCCGTAATCCCGAAGATACCAAGGGAATAAAGGATCACGTAACTCCTAACCTTTTAAAGACAGTATGGTATGCCGAAAAGGGAGATTGGCTCACAAATGAGCAGTACCTTGACCAGATGTACGACGCTTTTGCCGCAAACTCTATCTTCTATATAGGCGATTTGTCGCTTGCTAAGAGAGCAGAGTGCAAGAGCCTCGCAAAAGTATCCGATTTGACTTCTACTTATACCTGCGTACTGGGAAGCAGCAACGCGGCGCTTAACAACGTTAAGGTGCGTCAGGCGCTTTCACTCGCTCTTGACAGAGAATATATGGCAGAGCTCGTTGTGTTTGCAAAGCCCGCTACAGGCTTTATTTCACACGGTGTTTGGGAAAGCAATTCTGCCAAGACAAGCTTCCGTGAGGTTGGCGGAGAGCTCATTGATACAAAGGGCAATATTGACCAAGCCAAAAAGCTTATCTCGGAGTCCGGCGCAGAGCTGACTTCAAATACAAAGAAAATTACTTTGGGATATAAGTACTCTCAGGCAGACGAGGCAGTCGCTTCATATATCAAGAGCGTTTGGGAGCAGCTCGGATTTTCCGTTTCTCTCAAGCCGCTTTCCACCGAAGACGTTGACATTCTGACAGACAAAAACGATGAATCCACAAAGATAACCGTTAAGTCAAATCAGCTTCAGGAGGCTTATGAGTCGCTTTCAAGCTCGGCTTCCAAGTGCGACGCGCTTCTTATTGACTATCAGATGCTTTCCTTGAATGCCTTTACAGCGCTCTGCGGATTTTCTTCTACCCTGAACGGTAACGGAATCGATATGACCTTGGATGAAGAGGGCTACAGAAGCTATGAATATCTTACTCACGTTTGTGGATATGCAAGCGAATCCTACGAGGCCTTGATTGCTTCGGCATACGAGGAGAAGGATCTGAACGCACGAGCTGAAATTTTGCATGACGCAGAGGAAATGCTTATTGAGGATATGCCTGTCATTCCCTTGCTCTTCAATCAGTCTTTCTATCTTTCGAGCAAATCTCTGAGCAAGATTTCCGTAAATCCTTACGGACTTGTATCTATGACAAAAATGAAGATGAAGAATTACGAGCGTTATCTTACGCCTGAGGAATAATAAGCTTATCCTGAGGGATTGAATGTTGGCTGTTTCAGTTAGAAAAAGTGGCTTCTGTCACCTGCGCTAAATGAAACAGCCGCATTATTTATATTTTACCTATGGAGGAAAAATGAGCAAAGAGACAAATTCGGTGATAAGAGATAAAACCGATATAAAAATATTTGTACTGTTTCTTTTGGATAATATAAATTATCCGCTTGAATATACGTCAATAAATAACCTGATTATAGAAAACGGATATATTGGCGCCTTCGATTTTGCCGAATGCTTTTCCGAGCTTTCGGAGCAGGGGCATATAATCGAGGAGGAAGTAGAGGGAATACGCTACTATATGATTTCCGACAGTGGCAGACGCCTTGCGCGTGAGCTTCAAAGCACGATAGTGGAGTCTGCAAAAAATGCGGGTATAAAGAGCGCGGCAAAGCTGCTTTCTATTCAAAAAAGCGGCGCACGAGTCTCGGTCAGCTATGAAGAGCGCGAGGATAAAAGGTATCTGCTTAGCTGCGCTATTACCGACGCGAGTGGAGAAATGTTCAGCATAAAATTAAGACTTTCCTCGTTAAGTCAGGTGAACGCTATACGTAAGCGCTTTGAGGATTCCCCCGAAAAAATTTACCGTTCGGTAATGTCATCTCTGACGGGAGAAATTGACTACTTGTTAAGTTAGCCCTTTTTTCTTAATTTTGATAGCGGCAGAACAAAAAGTTGGCGAAATATAACAAAAAAATTTACAAAACTCTTGACAAATTTTAAATGTTGTTGTATTATATGGTTAAGTATTCGTGGGTTGTTGAATATGAATGAAAATGATATCAAACTAACTTTTTTATTGGAAAAATTGCAGCAGGGCGAAAAAAGTGTTTTTTCGGCAATCGAGCAGAGCTTTTCTCCTCTTATCAACTCTTTGATTTATAAATATGCGAAGGGAACAGATGAGAGGGAGAGCATACAGGAAGCAAGGCTCGCGCTTTATAACGCTGCAATGTCGTATGATTTGAGTCAGAAAAAGGTCAGATTTGGATTATACGCGAAGATTTGTATCAGCAATGCGCTAATATCCGATTCGAGAAAGAGAAGTAAGAATAAGGGTCAGGTTTTTTCTCTTGATGAAATTGAAGAATACGGAAGCTACCGTACATATTTTCCCGAGGAAAGCTATGATTTATCCAAGCATTTAATAGACAATGAGGATGCGGAGTACCTTTATAAGAAGGCAATTTTAGTTCTTTCCGACTACGAGGCAAAGGTTTTTGATTTATATATCAAGGGATTTACTACTTCTCAAATAGCGCAGACGTTGGGTAAAACCGAGAAGTCTGTCAGCAATGCTTTGTGTCGAATGACGGCAAAGCTTCGCGTCGAGCTCAAATAGTTTATATGCCCCAGTAGCTTAAGGGAGAGCGTTGTTTTCAAAGGCGTCGGTTGGAATCCGTCTAAGGGCAAAATTTATAACCAATTTAAGTGAGGTAAAACACATGTACGAGGACAAAACATTAACGTGCAAGGACTGCGGCAACGAATTCATCTTCTCCGCAGGCGAGCAGGAATTCTATGCAGAGAAGGGCTTCCAGAACGAGCCCCAGAGATGCAAGGCTTGCCGCGATGCAAAGAAGAACAGTGCCAAAGGTGCAAGAGAAATGTTTACTACAGTTTGTGCTGAGTGTGGTAAGGAAGCGAAAGTGCCCTTTAATCCGACCGAAGGCAAAGCCGTATATTGCAGCGAGTGCTACGCAGCAAGAAAAGCTAACTAATTCATTTCTAAAAGAGGCTGTCTCAAATGAATTTTTGAGACACCCGCTTTTTGCTTTGAGGGGATAGGCAGATTTGAGGAAAAATCGCCGTTCTTCGTCCCGAAGGCGTATTGTATACGTCGAGAGGGGGAAAACGGCGATAAAAGAAGCCCATTAAAATGAGG
>JAZQGJ010000019.1:0-25579 GCA_045539995.1 Eubacteriales bacterium | reverse complement strand
TCGTAATAATATCCGCTTTCAATCAAAAGCTCAAGCCAATATTCTGTTTCGGAGCATTCCTTTAAGGCGATATGTAACTTAGCCACAAAGTCCGCCTTGCCGTGAGCATAAAACGCCTCGCGAATATTTGCTCCAATGCTTGTTCCCGAACGCAGAAATTGATTGATCAGCGCACTTTCGCATTTGGCTTCTCTTAACACCTTGCAAGCGCGAATAACCTCTAATGCAAACGCTTTCGACTTTATCATCAAAGGACTTTCGGACATATTACATACCTCCTTTTTGACTTTATTCTATTATACCATAAGACCTATTACTTTACATCTTAAAATGAAGATTTTGCGTAGCAAACTCAACCACACTTTTTCACTATTCACTATTCACTATTACTTATTACTTTCCCAAAAATCTCGTCGGACGAATTTAGTGAAAAGTGAAGAGTGAAGAGTGAAAAAGTAAAAATCTCCCCGAACTTCGTCCGAAGAGATTTTTGTGACGTGTGTCCGATTTAGATGCAAAACCGTGTGTGGCCTATTTAGATGCACACCGATTTTGCAGAGGGTACAGTAACCCCTTGGCGATGACGGGAGTTGCACGTGACCGCTATCTTCCGGGGTGCAACGAGTCCTATGTATTTTCGGCTTTTCTTACAACCTGTGTTTTAGCGATGGAATCCCCTAAGCGTTTGCCTTTGTTAACTAAAACCACAATGCCTTCAATCTGCACGATTACATATGTAACGTTTCGCAATATCAAACTGCCAAAAGATGCTTTTTCTCCGGTTTCGGAATTTTGAATTGTCAGTCCAAAGATAAGTTTACCCAGACTTCTTCGTCCAAACAAGCAATCCTTGAATAAACAATATAGAGATAACCATGCAAGCCCCATAAGGAACCCCGCAGAGCTTAACATCTTGATACTTGGATAAAGTAGGTATTCAGGGTTGCTTCCGTGGCCGTAGAACATAAGCGCCATGGCAACACCGAACATAATATTCCAGTCAATTACAAATGCGAAAAATCTTCGAATGAGAATTTTAAAGTCCATATTTTACCACCCTTCATTTGGTTGTATCTTATTATACCACAAATTTGTAAATATTTCAAGTATTACGATAGTTCAAATCTGTCCAAAACGCCTTTGCATCTATGGCTTTGTAAATAAATTTTGAACTAGAAAGATTTTTGAAAGGCTTCGGAAAGTGTGTGGCGGTTCGAATCTGTCCACGGATTTGCTTCTGTGAGGAAACTATATCAAAAAATGCATTTCGCCGGTTCGAATCTATCTACAGACCCGAAATGCCCGAAATGCATCTACAAAATTGCGAAAAACTCCAGAGTCGAAAAAAGCGAAGAAATCTCTCGAAATCTTCGCTTATAATTTTATTGCTTGTCTTTTTCTGTGTTAATTGAAGCAATCAAAATTCTTTTCACCTCAACACACCTATCCAAAATCGTTTTGTCGTAATAATATCCGCTTTCAATCAAAAGCTCAAGCCAATATTCTGTTTCGGAGCATTCCTTTAAGGCGATATGTAACTTTGCCACAAAGTCCGCCTTGCCGTGGGCATAAAACGCCTCACGAATATTTGATCCAATGCTTGTTCCCGAACGCAAAAATTGATTGATAAGCGCACTTTCACATTTGGCTTCTCTTAACACCTTGCAAGCGCGAATAACCTCTAGTGCAAACGCTTTCGACTTTATCATCAAAGGACTTTCGGACATATTACATACCTCCTTTTTGACTTTATTCTATTATACCATAAGACCTATTACTTTTCAACCTTTATAATAAAAATTGCTTTTCGCCTCAGCGAAAAGCTACCTTAACTTCTTCACTATTCACTATTACCTCTAACCTTGCCAAATCCCCGAGTTAGTGAAAAGTGAAGAGTGAAAAGTGAAAAAGTAAATCCCCAAGGACAAGTCCTCGGGGATTTGGCTGGGATAGTTGGACTCGAACCAACGAAGTGCAAGAGTCAAAGTCTTGTGCCTTAACCTGCTTGGCTATATCCCAATATTCACTATTAAAACAATAACTAGTATATCATAAAAAAGAGAATATGTCAATGATTTTATAAAAATAATTAGAGATATTTAAGAAAAGAGGCTACTATGGAAAATATTCTTCCACTTGAGATTGAGAGGAAATATCTAATTCAGTTCCCCGACTTGACGGAAATGTCAAAAATGGATGGCTTTGAAAGCTCGGAGATAACGCAGACGTATCTCGTTTCGGGTAATGGAGAAACGAAAAGGGTCCGAAAAAGAGAAGCGAACGGGAAAACGGTCTACACAAAAACCGAAAAGATCCGTATAAGCGACATAACTCATATAGAAAATGAGCGCGAGCTTACCGAAAGCGAATACCTTGACGCATTAAAGCTACGAGACACCTCTTTAAATGAAGTAGTTAAAACCCGAAAAATCTTTTTTTATGAAGGGCATACGCTTGAAATTGATATCTATCCCTTCTGGGACAAGGTAGCTATAATGGAAATCGAGCTTGGAAGCGAGGACGAAAAAATAGCTTTTCCCGATTTCATAAATATTATTCGTGAAGTAACGCACGAAAGCGCTTTTAAAAACAGAAAAATAGCAGAGCGAATACCCGATTTGAATTTGTAAACAAGAAATTGCATGTAAATAAAAGCTTCAAATATTCGCCCTGAAATTCGTCTCTCAACTTGCTTTTTGTAAATATTTGTTGTCAAGCCTGCATTTACAAGCTTATTTTTTCTTTGACACGCGCCTGCCTTTTTGAGCTTGCTTGAATTTTTGAGTTCCCCGCATTTCTTTTGCGGGGACTTTTTTTGAGCCTTTTTTGCGAGGTTGGTTTTTCTTTATTTCGCCCGCCTTGCGCTTTTGAAGACCGTCAGATTTCTTTGCGCTTGTGGTTTTTGCGCTGTAATCCCTGATAAGACAGTCGGGGGAAGAACCAATCAGATCCTCCCGTCCCGCAATTTTCAACGCCTCGCGCACGAGCGCATAATTTTCTCTCTTGTTGTATTGAAGCAGGGCTCTTTGCATCTGCTTTTCCTTATAATCGCGACAGACGTATACCGATTTTTTGGTCATAGGATGTATGCCCGTGTAGTATATGACGGTAGAGATAGTTCCGGGCGTCGGGTAAAAGTCCTGCACCTGCTCGGGTGAGAGCTTCCATTTTTTTAAGCAAAGCGCCATTTCAACCGCGTCCTTCATAGTAGAGCCGGGATGGCTCGACATAAGATAGGGAACCAGATACTGCTCAAGACCGTGTTTTTTAGACAACTCAAAAAACTTGTTTTTGAACCTTTCATATACCTCTATAGACGGCTTCCCCATATAAGAAAGCACGTTGTTTGAGCAATGCTCGGGCGCGACCTTTAATTGACCGCTTGTATGATGCGAAACCAATTGCTCGAAGAAGGACTCGTCCTTATCGTAAAGGAGATAGTCAAAGCGTATTCCCGAGCGTATAAATACCTTTTTGATTTTTGGAAGCGCTTCTATCTTTTTGAGCATTTCCATATATTCGGTGTGGCTTACCTTAAGATGCTTACAGGGAGTGGGAGCGAGACATTTTCTGTTTTGGCATACGCCGTTTTCCTTTTGCTTTTCACAGGAGGGGTAACGGAAATTTGCAGTCGGTCCCCCGACGTCGTGAATATATCCCTTAAAATCGGGCAAGGCGGAAATTTTTCTTGCTTCGTTTAAAACACTCTCTTCACTTCTTGAGCGAACCTCGCGCCCCTGATGAAAGGCGATAGCGCAGAAATTACAAGCGCCAAAGCAGCCCCTGTTGTGAGCAATTGAAAACTTTACCTCGTTAATTGCGGGTACTCCGCCGTCCTTTTCATAGTCGGGATGATAGTTTCTTGCGTAGGGCAGGGCGTAAACTCGGTCGAGCTCGTCGCGCGTGAGGGGGGGCATCGGCGGATTTTGCACCAGCATTTTATCGCCGTAGTACTCGACGACGGCGCGTCCCTTTACAGAATCTATATTTTTGTATTGAGTGGCAAAGGCGTCGGCATATGCTGCCTTGTCGGACTTGAGCACGTCATAATCGTAGGTTTGTTCGAAGTCGTAATGTACTTTGTCTCCTTTTTTACAGAGATATACACAACCTCGCACGTCGCGTATCTTCTTTATCGGAACGCCACGGTCAAGAAGCTCTGCCAGACGGCTTATTATCTTTTCGCCCATTCCGTAGGTCAGAATATCCGCTCGGCTGTCAACAAGGATGCTTCTTCGCACGGCATCGTCCCAATAATCGTAATGGGCAAAGCGGCGAAGCGACGCTTCAAGACCGCCTATAATTATAGGCACGTCTCCGTAAGCCTCTCTTATTCTGTTGCAATAGACTATAACGGCGCGGTCAGGGCGCTTTCCCATTTTTCCGCCCGCGGTATAATAGTCATAGCCGCGTTTTTTCTTTGACACTGTATAATGAGCCACCATGGAGTCGATATTTCCCGAGCTGACGAGAAAGGCGAGACGCGGTCTGCCAAAGGTCTTGAATTCCTCACAGCTCTTATAGTCGGGCTGAGAAAGAATTGCAACCTTATACCCCTGCGCCTCAAGCACACGCGATATTATAGCGACACCGAAGGAAGGGTGATCCACGTATGCGTCGCCCGTGACATATACGAAGTCGGGCGCGTCCCAATTGCGAGCCCTTATGTCCTCTCTGTTTATCGGTAAAAAATCTTCTCGTTTCATAATATCTCCAAAAGTGGCTGTCTCAGTTTAAACTTGAGACAGCCGCAATAATTTGTAGGAATAGTTTTTTGAGCTTTCCAAATATGACAGTCGGGGGAGGTCAGATTTGAGGAAAAATCGTAGTTCTTCGTCCCGAAGGCGTATAGCATACGTCGTGAGGGCGAAAACTGCGATAAAAAAGCCCACTAAAATGAAGAAATCCGCAGGATTTCCACCTTGTTAAACTGTTTTGCTGCTTCATTTGATTGTTTTTGATATATTTTTTTGACAGTTTTTCTGTGTTCGGGCTTTTTGATTTTACCAAATATGACAGCCCCTATTTTATATTGTGAAGCTGTCGAGCGTAATCTCCTCTTGAGTTCCGTTCTTCATATCGCGAAGCTGCGCTTTGCCGCTTTCAATTTCGCTATCTCCTATAATCAGGGTATAGTCTGCGCCTAATTTGTTCGCATACTTCATCTGCGCTTTGAGGCTTCTTCCCATAATATCACATTCAACGAAGCTGCCCTGTCGGCGAAGTCTTTCGGCAATTTCAAGAGCTTTTTTTACGGCGCTCTCTCCGAGAGAAGCGATATAAAGCTTCGGATTTGCAATTTCTACCTTGTCGTTGCCAAGCTGCTTCATTGCGAGAATTATTCGCGTAAGACCCATAGCGAAGCCGATGCCCGAAAGAGAAGGGCCGCCGAGTGACTCAACAAGACCGTCATATCTTCCGCCGCCACAAACGGTGCTTTGCGCCGCAATTCCGTCCGCTATAAATTCAAATACCGTTCCCGTGTAATAGTCAAGACCTCTTACTATAGTGGGATCTACCGTATAAGGAACGTTCATAGCGTCAAGATAATTACACAGACTGTCAAAATGATTTTTACATTTGTCACAAAGATGATCTAACGTTTTGGGGGCGCCCTTAGCTATTTCCGAGCATATCTTGCTCTTGCAGTCCAAAAGACGCAACGGATTAGTCTCTAAACGCTTATTGCAGGTCTCGCAAAGCTCATCCTTGTAGGATGAAAAATATGAGACGAGAGCGCTTCTGTATTGAGGACGGCATTCCTTGCAGCCGATAGAGTTCATATGGAGCTTTACGTTCGTAAGACCGAGACGTCGGATAACCGAAGCCGCAAGTGAGATAGAGGTAGCGTCTGCTGCAGGGGAGTCAGCGCCGAACATTTCGGTTCCGAACTGGAAAAATTCACGGCTTCTTCCTGCTTGCGGCGCTTCGTGACGGAAGCAGCTTATGATGTAATAATACTTCTGCGGCATCGTGTCAACGCATTTTCCGTGCTCGATGAGAGCTCTCGCAACCGAGGCGGTACCCTCGGGACGCAGAGAAATAGAACGGTTCTCATCTCTGTCGGTAAAGGTGTACATTTCCTTTTGCACAACGTCAGTCGTGTCTCCAACGCCTCTAACAAAAAGGTCGGTGTTTTCAAAGGTAGGTGTTCTTATCTCGCCGAAGCCATAGCGCTCGGCTTCCTCCCTCATAACTCCCTCTATATAGCGAAATAAGGGGGTTTCGTCGGGTAAAATGTCCATTGTTCCTTTTATTTTCTGAATCATTTGCTTATCCTTTTCACTGTCTTTATGATAGTTTTTATTGTTTTTACGTTATAGAGACAAAAATTGTCAGAGGTCTTCTCCGTCAGATTCGTTTTGTTTCGGTGTGTGCGCGATACGCAAAATCTCCTGTAAGCGCTCTTCCTTTCCGAGCCATTTAAGCATGCCCAAAACCGCTTCAAAGCCTGTGGCTATTCTGTAATCCTTCGCGGTCATATGCTTTGGCTTTTGAAGATGCCCCGAGTTTGACGCGCGTCTGAAAACGTCGGCCTCATCTTCTGTGAGAATGTCCTTTATTCTCTTATAGAGTACGGCTTGGTTCGCCGCGTTTACGTATTGGTTCGCCGCGTTATGCAGGTCCTTTGAGCGCGTGTAGCCCTCGTTTACCACCTGCGTTCTGACATACAGACTGTGTACTGCGTCTCCGAGATACGCGAGCGCCGCAGAGCTTGGCAGTTCACTGTGATTTATCATTTGCATAGTCTGTCTCCCGAAAAATATTATACTTGTCAAATGCTATCATAAAATTATAACATATATCGAGCAATTTATCAATATCTTTTCAGAAAAAAATTAAAAGATTAAAATGCATAAAATTTTTAAAAATATCACAAAAAAAACGAACAAAAATTACAAAAAATGTAAAAATCCCTTCTTTTTCTTGCATTTTATTGAACTTTGTGATAAAATACAAACATATTATTATTTTCATAATTTCAACTCGTACTTTTCGGAGGAAAACAAAAAATGAAAAAGCTATTTTTGTCCCTTGGCGCTTTTATGAAAAGAAAGGATATAGAAATTTCGGCTAAGCGTTACGGCATAGATGCTATGGGCGCTATGGCGCTCGGTCTTTTCGGCTCGCTTCTTATCGGTACTATCTTCAAGGCGATAGGCATGATACCGGGTTTGGAGCTCTTTGATCAGATAGGCGGATACGCTCAGTCGGTGGCAGGTCCCGCTATGGCAGTCGCTATCGCGTACGCTTTAAAGGCTCCACCGCTCGTGCTTTATTCGATGCTTGCCGTCGGATACGCCGCTAATGCGCTTGGAAAGGCGGGAGGACCTCTTGCGGTTCTTTTTATCGCCATAATCGCCACAGAAATCGGTAAAGCAGTATCAAAGGAAACAAAGGTTGACATTTTAGTTACCCCCTTCGTTACCGTCTTTACAGGTGGAATACTTTCAATTTTGATAGCTCCGTCTATAGGAGTTCTGGTCGGATACGTCGGAAACTTTATCGGCTGGGCTACGCTTCAGCACCCGTTTATTATGGGAATTATCGTTTCCGTGATTATAGGCGTTGCGCTTACGCTTCCGATAAGCTCTGCGGCAATCTGCGCTGCTATAGGACTTTCGGGTATGGCAGTCTTTGATGCCGCAGGCGTGTTGATAGAGCGAAACTATGAAGGCCTTGCCCTTGCTGGCGGCGCCGCAGTCGCAGGCTGCTGCGCGCAGATGGTCGGCTTTGCCGTTATGAGCTACAGGGAGAACAAGGTGGGCGGACTCGTTTCTCAGGGAATAGGAACGAGCATGCTCCAGATGCCGAATATAGTAAAAAATCCTAAAATATGGATCCCCCCGATACTCATTTCTGCAATTACAGGGCCTATTTCTACCTGCGTATTCAAAATAGAAATGTACGGCGCCGCAATAAACTCAGGTATGGGAACTTGCGGTCTGCTCGGTCCTATAAGCGTAGTGCTCGGCTGGTTCGGCGGAGAATATACGAGAAGCGTCGGCGCGTTCGATTGGATAGGCCTCATGCTTGTCTGCTTCGTTATACCCGCCGTCTTGGCTATCATTTTAGGCGCGATTTTCAGACGCATCGGCTTCATTAAGGAAAACGACCTGAAGCTCTAAAAAACATATAATAATTACGGCTTCGCCCAGCTTTCTTGTAAAAAGCTGGGCGATTTTTATCAAATTTGTGCTTTTTGCCATATTTTTATGTTTTTTTCTTCAGATTTTTCTACTAATATAATAAATATTTGTGCTAATCTATTGACAAATATTCACTTGAGCAGTATAATTATTATAATAGGGTTTTCTTAACTTGCAATATAATTTGACTTTTTGATTTACTTTGACGCCGGAATTTTTTTGACGGCTTTTTTAATGCAATAAAAGAGACTTGCTGTCTGCGTACCGCAGATTTAAATTTACAGAACGGAACAAAGGATTCTTGTACGATTTTGTTTCAAGCGTTAGCATTATGGGTTCTGTAAGAAAGGTGTATGAGCATTATGCCAGAGAATAAAAAAACAATTCAGTTTAGTCCACCTGATATTAGTGAGTTTGAAATTCAAGAGGTTTCAGACGCGCTCAGATCGGGATGGATAACCACAGGCCCTCGGGCAAAGGAACTTGAGCGTCAGATAGCTAATTACGTTGGCAGTGAGAGATGCGCCTGCCTCAACTCTCAGACTGCATGCGCTGAAATGGCGCTTCGCCTGCTCGGTATTGGCAAGGGCGATGAAGTCATTACAAGCGCATATACATATACGGCGTCCGCGTCGGTTATCGACCATGTCGGCGCAAGGATAATTCTTGTAGACACGCAAAAGGATAGCTTTGAAATGGACTATGATGCGCTTGAAAAGGCTATCACGGAAAATACAAAGGCTATTATTCCTGTCGACCTCGGCGGTGTGCCTTGCGACTATGACAGGATATATGAGATAGCAGAGCGAAAAAAGCACTTGTTCCGTCCAAGAACGGAAATTCAGTCTGCGCTCGGCAAAATTGCTATAATGGCCGACACGGCTCATTCGTTGGGCGCAAAGAGGGGCGATATAATGACGGGTATGCTTGCCGATTTTTCTTCCTTCTCCTTCCATGCGGTAAAGAATCTTACAACCGCAGAGGGTGGAGCGCTTACGTGGCGTAATATAGACGGCGTATCGAACGATGAGATTTACCGTCAGCTCCAACTTCTTTCACTTCACGGGCAGTCAAAGGACGCCCTCGCAAAAACGAAGCTCGGCGCGTGGGAATATGATATTGTTGGAACTTATTACAAGTGCAACATGACAGACGTCGCCGCAGCAATGGGCCTTGCGCAAATGAAGCGCTACCCCGAAATGCTTGAGCGCAGAAGAGAAATAATCAGGCGCTATGATGAAAAGCTTTGTCCTCTTGGTGTTGAGAGCTTACCGCATTATACTGATACTCACACGTCGTCGGGGCATCTCTATATTTCCCGTGTACCCGGTATCACTGCCGAAGAGCGTAATGAAATAATCATCAAAATGGCAGAAGCGGGCGTTGTATGTAACGTGCATTATAAGCCACTCCCCATGCACACGGCATATAAAAATCTCGGCTTTGATATATCCGATTATCCCAACGCCTACGCGCGTTTCGTGAACGAAATATCTCTGCCACTGCACACCTGCCTCACCGACGAGCAGATCGACTACGTTGCAGACAGCTATGCAGAAATAATAAAGCAGTATATATGAGAGAGGTTTGAATGTATAAGCATTTTTTTAAGAGACTGTTCGACATAATAGTGAGCCTTATCGCTCTTCCGTTTGTTTTTCTTGTTTTCCTCTTCGTTGCGCCTATCATATGGCTCACGGACAGAGGCCCTGTTTTTTACAACGCAGAGCGTCTTGGAAAAAAAGGAAAAGTATTCAAAATGTATAAGTTTCGCTCGATGAAGGTCAATTCTCCAAACCTTAAAAACGCTGACGGTTCTACATATAACGGGGATAATGACCCACGTGTTACCAAAGTAGGCAGAATAATGAGAAAGACGAGTATAGATGAGCTTCCACAGTTCTTGAACGTTCTGCTCGGAGATATGAGCCTTATCGGACCTCGCGCTCACCTTACCACCAGCTATAAAGGATACGAATTCCTCGACGACGATAGAAAACGCCGCCTTGATGTAAGACCCGGTATCACGGGATACAATCAGGCGTATTTTCGCAATTCCGCAACAAGCGCGGAAAAAATGAAAAACGATGTTTACTATGTAGATAATCTTTCGTTTGCGCTTGACGTAAAGGTGTTCTTCGTTACGGTTTTCTCCGTGTTGAAGCGCAAGAATATATACGTAAAGGCAGACGCTCCCGTTAATGCTGAAGTGACGGTCTCGGCAGAAGCCAATGAAGAAGCAAAAGCGGAAGAAACCGTAAAGGCGGGCGAATAAAACAATGAAAAGGATCTTGATAATAGGCGCTTCTATTTTACAGCTCCCCGCCATAAAAAAGGCGAAGGCGCTTGGCTATTACGTTGGAGTTATTGACTACAACCCCAGCGCGATAGGCGTGATGTACGCAGATGAATTTTTCTGTGTAAGCACGATAGATATTGAGGGAGTAGTAAAGACTGCTCGCGACTTTGCTCCTGACGGAATAATGACGCTTGCGACTGATATGCCTATGCGCTCTATAGCTGCCGCGTGCGAAGCTCTCGGTCTTGCGGGTATAACTTCTGAAACCGCGCTTAAATCAACCGATAAGGGCGAAATGATAAAAGCCTTTGAAGCGAACGGTGTTGAGCATCCTTGGTACTACATAATAAAGGATAAAAAAGAGCTTGACGATGTGATAGATAAAATCACCTTTCCCTGTATAAGCAAGCCTACCGATAACTCGGGGAGTCGAGGAGTTATGCTTATAAATAACAAAGAGGAACTTCTTGAGTCTATTGAATATAGCTCAAGTCAGGGAAGAAGCGGAAGCGTTATCGTAGAGGAATACTTGACGGGTAACGAGGTCAGCGTGGAAATAATGACACTCGACGGCAAGGTGAATGTCCTTCAGGTGACAGACAAGCTTACTACCGGCGCGCCCCACTTCGTCGAAATGGGACACAGTCAGCCCTCCGCATTGCCAAAGGAATCTGTTGATGCTATAAAGGATCTTGCTACAAGAGCAGTGAAGGCGGTAGGCATCAAAAACGGTCCTGCCCACGTCGAGATAATGATGACGAAAAACGGTCCCCGAATGATAGAGCTTGGCGCAAGAATGGGCGGTGACTGCATCACCACTCACCTTGTCCCGCTTTCTACGGGTATTGATATGGTAGAGGCTACTATAAAGCTCGCCTGTGGCGAAAAGGTCGATATAGCGCCAAAACTCAGCTGCGGCAGCGCTATAAGATACTTCCACGCGCCAAGCGGTAAGATAAAAGAAATTAAGGGCGTCGAGGAAGCAAATAAAATTCCGGGAGTTGTAGAAATATCTTTCACCAAGGGAGTCTGCGACACAGTTGGTGAAATCGGCAGCAGTACGGATAGAGTAGGCTTTGTTATCGCGCAGTCCCACACGCCCGAAAATGCAGTGAAAGCGTGCGAAAAGGCACTGGAAACAGTAAAAATAGTGGTGGAATGAATTGTTTTCAGATTCTATATGTTAGGTACAATTACAAGATATTATTTGAATTTGGAGGAGTATCCTGATGATCACGGGAAACATTAAAAAATACGTACAAGCCTTCGCAGATAATGCGAGAAAAACAATAAACACACGAAATACAAAAAAGGATATGCAAAGGCTCGTTTCAGCTGATTTTAAGTTGACTGACGAGCAGGAACGTGAGCTCAGAGCCTTTTGGGCGCCTTACGATAAAAAGTTAGATTTGGCTTCGCATAGGTATTATGCTGAAAAAACGGGAGAATTTTCCCCGATGCATATCCCCAACTATATATACGTATCTGAAGTAGACGAGTATTTTAACAATAGACTTGAAGCGCAATTCCTTGATAATAAATGCTACTATCAATGGATTTTTGCAAACATAAATCAGCCTAAAACAGTAGTATGCCGTATAGGAGGCTTCTGGTTTTCTAATGATCGAGAAATAATAAGCATGAATGCCGTTAAAGAAATATTAGATTCGTACCAGGAGGTATTTGCAAAGGCTGCTACCCTGTCATGCGGCGGTCACGGCGTTTCTTGCTTGAGTGCATCAAAGGGTAAAATATCTGAACAACTCGAGGATTTTATAGCCGGCGAAAATGGCGATATCATAGTTCAAGAGCCTATCCGTCAGCATAAGGATTTGCTTGCTATAAATAAAAGCTCGGTTAATACATACCGTATTTTATCCTTGTTGACCGAGAATGGTCCCAAGATTTATTCCGGAATTCTGCGTATGGGCGTAGGCGATTCGAGAGTTGATAATGCGTCAAGCGGCGGAATAACCTGTGGTATAACCGATGACGGAAAACTGAAAAAATACGCCTATTTTGTCAACGGAGAACGTGTTGACCGTCACCCAACTAACGGATATTCCTTTGAAGGAATTTACGTTCCCGGTTATGATAAAGCGCGTGAATTGATAATTAAGGCGCATCCGTTGATACCCCACTTCAAAATGGTTGCCTGGGACATTACAATAGGAGAAGACGGAGAACCGATTTTGGTAGAAGTAAACTTAACCCGCGCGATGGTCAGAGTGCTTCAAATAAATAACGGACCTCTTTTCGGTGAGGATACAAAAGCTATTTTGGATGAGGTTTTTGGAAAAAATAAATAACAATATAAAAACAGACGGGGAGTTGGCATACGATGTCGCTTATTTCGATAAAAGCAAAAAGCATATTAAAGGGCACCAAGCTTGGAACGTTTTTGAGAAGATACAGATGGAACAAGGCGATTCTTTCTCGCGACGGAGCGCAAAGAGCCATAAAAAGATATATGGGCGAACTGCCCGAAGCGGAAAATGAAAAGATAATAGCTGATATTCTTGATATGGCAAGGAAATATCGCTTCAGTGCTGAAGAGTATTTTTACTATCATTTCGCAGAGAAAAGCGAGGATGAAAGAAAAGCGTTTTTGTCCGACCTTAACAGAATAGATTTTTGTGAGAAATTAAACAAGGCAAAAAATCTTGCCATTTTTGATGATAAGATGAAAAGCGCCGAGGTCTTTCGCGATTATTACGGAAGAGATTTATGTGGCATAAAAGACGCGTCGGATATTACAAAATTTCTTGCGTTCGTTGAAAAACATAATCGTTTTATGCTGAAACCGATGACAGGAACCTGTGGAAATGGAATAGAAATACTTGATTTTAGCGGTGTGGAGGATAAAAAACAAAAGTTTTACGAATTGCTGAAAAAATATTGCTCCGGCGTAAATGATGGCTTTATCGTAGAAGAGCTTATAATTCAAGTTCCCGAAATGGCGCAGTTCCACGAAAACTCGTTGAATACAATAAGAATAGCTACCGTGAAATTTGACGATGACGTCGAGGTTATCGCTTCCTTTTTCAGAACAGGTAGAGGCGGAAATATAGTTGATAACGCAGGCGCAGGAGGCGTTTTTGGCACAATTGATATCGAAACGGGAGTGATAAACGCAGTCGGCGATGAATATGGAAATGTCTATGAAGTTCATCCCGATACAAATGTAAAGATGATTGGCTTTACTATTCCGAAATGGGAAGAAGCAAAAGCAATGGCGAAAGAGCTTGCTACAATTGTTGACGGAAACCGTTATACTGGCTGGGATTTGGCCTTGACAGAAAAAGGTTGGGTTATGATAGAGGGCAATGCGAGAGGGCAGTTCGTTTGGCAAATTCCTCTGCAAAAGGGTTTTCTCAAAGAGGCTAACGAAATTCTTCTCAGACTTGGTCTGCCTGAAATGAAAAAGCTTGGAATATGAAATTATAAAGCAAAGTGAGATAAATATGGAATTAAAGAACAAAAAGCTTTTGCTTATGGGCGGTGGCGCGTATGCAAACGATATCGAAAGATACAAAAAAGAAAAAGGTTTTAAAATAGTCGCTCTCGGTAGAGATGCGAATACACCTATTGCCAGAATTTCCGACGCCTTTTATCAGGTAGATACGCAGAATATAGACGGCGTTGTTGAAGTTGTTAACAAGGAAGGAATAGACGGAATATTTGTTGGTTCCTCCGAGGTGAATATCACCCCTGCTACTCGTGTAAGTGAGTTGACAGGCGCTCGCTTTTACGTGAAAAGCAAGGAGTGGGACATTCTCGCAAACAAAGCGCAGTTTAAAGCGTATTGCAGAAAATACGGAGTTCCTGTAGTCCCTGAATTCAAGCTTCCAGAAAGCTATACGCAAAAGGATGTAGAGGCGCTCCCTTTTCCTGTACTTCTCAAACCAACGGACAGCTCAGGTGCGCGAGGCATGAACGCTTGCTATCGCGCAGAGGATTTTGACGAGCTATATAAAGAGGCTCTCAAATGGTCGAAGAAAAAGGAGGTTATCATAGAAGAGCTTATCACAGATGCGGATGAGGTGTTCTTCCAGTATACGCTACAGGACGGCGAATGCTCGCTTACCTCCTGCTTTACAAAGGTCTTCGTAAATAGCGAGAACAAAAATCTCATTCTCCCTATCTTCCATATGTATCCCAGCAAGTATATAGACGAGTACTTTGAAAATGTGCACGAAAACGTAAGAAAGCTCTTTAAGGCGATGGATGTCAGCAACGGCGTTATGACCTTGCAAAGCTTTTATAAGAACGGACAGTTTTATGTTTTTGAGGCGGGCTTTAGAATGGGCGGCGCGCAGAACTATATACTTACAGAATATCAAAATGGCGCAAACTCGCTCGAATATATGATAAATTATGCCCTGACAGGCAGTATGAACGACACTCCTATCGTCGATATCGACAATGCGAGATTCCGTCACCCCTGCTGCAATTACTACGTAGGCTTGAAGGCGGGAACAATAGCAAAAATGGGCGGCGTCGACGAGGTGAAAAAGCTTGACGGTGTTCTTAATGTCACCGTGATGGCTCGCGAGGGGGATGAAGTACTTGAAACAAACGCCCTTGAGCGTATTTGTTTGCGTATTCACGTAGTTGGCGAAACACCCGAAAAACTCGCTGAAAATTTGGTAAAAATAAGTGAAACCTTGCAGATTATCTCCACAGAGGGGGAAGCAATGCAGATAGAGCCGCTTACCTATAAGCGTTGCCTTGATGCGATTTTAGCTACAACCTCATTCGGCAAAAATAACAACAAAAATATATAATAAAGGATAAAAATTATGCCAATTGAATTTCTTTATCTCTCGGTTGTTTTTGTGGTTGCAATAATAGGATTTACGATACTCAAACGTCCGCTTTATGAGTGTATGCTTGCCGCGTTTATCGTCTTGGTAGCTGTTACGGGTACGTGGGCGGATATGGGCAGCTTCATATGGGACGCATTGAAGGAGCCCTCTCTGTACGTTATCTTCGTATTTGTAATTTCCGCAAATCTTTTGTCAAAAACAAGCGTTATTGACGACTGTATAGCAATTATACTTTCCATCTTTGGTCGTCTTACTGGCGGCGCGGGATTCGTTGCTATCATAGGTAGCTCGTATATGGGCTCACTTTCAGGCTCCGGCCCCGGTAACGTTGCGACAACAGGCGTGTTTACCATTCCCGCAATGATAAAGTCGGGATTTCCACGTCACCTCGCCGCAAACGTAGAGGCGCACTCAAGCACGATGGGTAATATGATACCCCCCGCGGGCATGATAGGAATTGCTTTTGCCGCACTTGATACGCTTTATCCCAATACATACACGATGTCTCAGTATTGGCTTCTTTTGTGGGGTGTTGCGCTTTGGTTTATTTTACAGCGTATACTTACACTTTTCTTTATGTGTAAGTATTACAGGGTGAAACCTATGCAGAAAGAAGATCTGCCTCATCTAAAAGACGCTCTGAAGACGGGCTGGAGGGCGGTTTTTCTTCCCATCATAGTTTTTCTCCCCTTCCTTTTGACGAGCAAGTTTGATACCTTCTTTGCTGAACGTCTTGGCGCCGGTACAAGCTCATTCAATAACAGTATACTTCTCTTTATACCTTCGCTTATCGTTATATGCGGTATACTTCTTTCGGGCAAAAAGTCCATAAAGGAAATGACTCTGCCGAGAATGTTTGACGAGATAACTAAGGGAATGTTGAAGGTAGTTCCCACTTCGGCTCTCGTTTTGTTCGCTTATTTCGTAAGTAATGTGTTCGAGGTTCTCAATGTTGAAGTTGCTATCGGCGAATTTATAAGCTCACTCAATATGAGCAGAGTAGCACTATGTATACTGATACCTCTGTTTACCGCTATTCTCGGCATGCTTTTGCCCGGTTCTACACAGGTAAAAATATTTGGCGGTATCATCATATCAATTATGGCTGCCACAGGCTCGAATCCTATGCTTATCGCTGCAATGCTTCCCTGTATATGCGGCGCTATGCACGGTGTAACTCCCCCGTATTGCGCTTGTGTTTATACGGGCATGGGTATAGCTCAGTCCGAGCTTAAGCCCACCCTTATGAACTGTATGATATGGGTTGTTTTGCACTACATTCTGTCGGTTGTTATTATGCTTGAATTGCTTCCCATTTGGGGCGTGATAGGTTAAGGAGGTGCCGAATATGCGTTTGAAAATTTATAATGCGCTCAACAAGGCGTACGGAATTTTGATGACTATATCCTTCTTTGCGGGAATTATTCCGCTGTTTCCGTTTGTATTCGCTATTATCGTCGGCGGCTCGCTTGGCGAGAGCATTTCTATATTTCTTTATAAGCAGTTTTACCCTTGGGTAATTGTGATAGGCTCTGTAGCTGTTATAGTAGGACTTATCGCTATGTATGTAGGAAAACTCGAAGGACTTTCTGTTAAAAAGGTATCTACAGACGAAAAAAATCTTGAAGATAATAAGTAAAACTTTATTTTAAGGCGAGAAATAGTAATGAAAATCTTAAAACTTGCATCATATTGTACCCCCGAGCAGATTTCAAGCACACATTTGTCAATGGATTTGAACGAGGCGTATCTTGCCGAGGGCTTTACCTTTGACGTGTATGCGCCAACCCCTACTCGCGGTATATCTGATGAGGTAAGAAAAAAGTATAAAAAAATAAAATACGAGGAGCTTGATAACGGCCAAACGGTAATACATCGCTTTGCTATGTTCAGAGAGGGAAAAAATCCTATACTGCGCGCGATTCGATATTTTCTTATAAATATTGTGCATTATTTTAAGGGCATAAAAGCTAAGGATATCGACTTGATACTGTCGGGAAGCACTCCACCCACTCAAGGACTTCTTTGCGCTATGGTAAAGAAAAAGCTCTCTAAAAAATACAAGCGTAACGTACCGTTTGTCTATAATCTTCAGGATATTTTTCCCGACTCTCTCGTACATACGGGCTTGACTAAAAAAGGTTCATTACTTTGGAAGATAGGCAGAAAAATAGAAGATAAGACCTATCGCGCGGCTGATAAAATAATCGTTATCTCCGAGGGATTTAAGCAGAATATTATGGAAAAGGGCGTGCCCGAAGAAAAAATCGTAGTTATCTCAAACTGGATTGACGTCGAGGCTATAAAATCGGTTCCGAAGGAAGAAAACAGGCTTTTTGAGGAATTTGAAATTTCAAAGGATAAGTTCACAGTTGTTTACGCAGGCAATTTTGGCAAGGCGCAGGGAGCAGACGTGGTGCTTGAGGCAGCAGAGCTTCTGAAAAATGAAGAGGATATTCAATTCGTTATATTTGGCGGAGGCGCTGAGTTTGAAAAAGCCAAAGCAAGAGCGAAAACTCTTGATAACGTTATCACAAACGGTCTTCTGCCTCAGGAACGGGTTCCGGAGGTATATAGCTTGGGCGATGTTGCGATTATCACCTGTAAAAAGGGCTTTGGCAATAGCGCTATGCCAAGCAAAACGTGGAGCATTATGGCGTGTAATACACCTATAATAGCTGCTTTTGACACTGATGGCGATCTTGCGGATGCTTTAAATAAGGCAAATGCAGGACTTACAACTGCCCCGGAAAACGCTGAAAAGCTGGCTTCAGTTATTCTCGAGATGAAAAACGGTAAGTCTGAAGACTTTACAGGCGGCAGAGAATATGTATCGAAAAACGCATCAAAGGAAATTTGTACAGCGAAGTATGTTGATTTGATAAAAAGCTTCTTAATCTGATAATCATTAAAATTCAAATGAGAATTCTGAAGATTAAGTGGAAATAAATTTGATAATATAATGATTTGGGAATTTTAATTTTTTGTTTCTAGAGGTTTATATAATGAAATATCTTTGGATAGGCGTGTGTTTGTCAGATGCGCAGAAAAAGTTTTTGATAGATGGCGGCGGGAAAATATTTTCAGGTAATATCTCACAGGATGCCTTGATTTCAGGCTTAGAAAAGAATGGCTTGGCTTTAGATACTATAAACGGATATAAATTTCCAACGTATCCACATTTTCGTCATAAGCTTATACCGGAAGAACGTTGGTCAAGAAACGGTGAGTCCAAAGATGTAAGCGTTGGTTATAAAAACAGAAAATATTTTTCTCACATATATAGGACGAAAGCTCTTTGTCGCGAGGCGAGAAAGTGGGCTGAATGTAACAAAGATTATGAGGTAACAATTTTTGTATATTCCATGCATTCTCCGTTTATGTCATGTGCCGCAACGGTTAAAGAGATTATTCCTGGAGCAAAAATAGTTTTAATAGTTCCCGATTTGCCACAATTTATGGACTCAAACATGACTAGTCTCAAAAGAGTTTTAAAAGCTCTTGATTGGCATAGGATAAAAAAGCTTATGAATTCTGTAGACAAATACATTCTTTATAGTAAGCATATGGCTGATTTCTTGGGCTTAAAAGACGGTACGTGGACCGTCATGGAGGGAACCATTGATGTTTCTCAATTAGCGGACGAAATTCCTAAAAAAGACAATTCTAAAACAACTATATTTTATTCCGGTGTGTTAGATAATCAGTATGGATTGCCTAATTTATTGTCTGCTTTTTCGTTGATAAAAGGCAATTTTGAGTTATGGCTGGCAGGTAGTGGAAATGCTGTTCCTCTTATAGAGGATGCCGCGCGAAAAGATTCCAGAATACGCTACCTGGGATATTTTTCGTCAAGAAAAGATCTGATGCTAAAGCAAAAAGAAGCTTCTATGCTGATAAGCGTTCAAGATCCGAATAAGGTAGAAAGAAAATACTGTTTCCCGTCAAAGATTTTTGAATATATGATTTCGGGCAATCCCGTGCTTTCCTGCCGTATAGGCGGCATACCGGACGAGTATTTCAACTACCTTGTGGAGATGAAAAGCACGCACCCGAACGATATAAAGGAAGCAATCCTTGCGGTAGCCGAAATGTCCGAAGAAGAACGCGCAACACTTGGCAAAGGCGCGCGCGAGTTTATACTTAACGAAAAAAACAACGTGGCGCAGGCAAAAAAGATTATTGAATTTGTAAAAATTAATACTTGACGGAGGATATGCACATGCATATATATCGTTTCTTGGGCAAGCTTTTTAGTTTTTTCTATCGCATATATAACAAATGTATATGCGCCTATCAGCTTTCAAAGATACCTCACGGTAAAAACTGTGTAATAGTAGGAAAAGGACAGTTTACAGGAAGAATAACATTAGGAAATGACGTCACAATAGGTGTAAATTCATGTTTTTTATCCACGGGTGCAAATTTAAAAATAGGAAACAAGGTTCTCTTTGGGCCTCACGTTTATATTATCACAGGAAATCATCAGGTAAATAAAATAGGTGAGTATATCATAGATGTAAAAAACAAAACGGAAACTTGTGACGCCGATGTTATAATTGAGGATGACGTTTGGATAGGCGCGGGTAGTATTATTCTGAAAGGCGTTACTATTGGGCGCGGCAGTGTCATAGGCGCCGGAAGCGTTGTAACTAAAAGCACCGCTCCGTATTCAATAAATGCGGGTAATCCTGCAAGACAAATAAAAATGAGATTTACGGATGAAGAGATAAAGGCTCACGAGCAGATTCTTTATCGCCGTGACTAATCATATTAAGAGGGGAAAAGTATGCCTAAGGTTTTGATGTATTATTCATATGGTAATAAAATTGGCGGACCGCTTACTTACATAAATATGATAATAAATTCTCCGCTTAGGGACAAATATACGTTTGTTACCTGCTTCCAGAATAAAGCTCCGGGAGGCTGGGACGCTCAGCTTCTTCGGGATATGACGGAGAATATAAAAAAGGAAAAGCCTGATATAGTTCACGTTCATGGTGCGCAAAGCGAGGGCTTTTACGGCGTTCTCGCGGCAAAAAAAGCGGGATGTGAGCATATCGTTATGACAGTACACGGATTTGCATTTGACGATAGTGCATGCAAGGGGATTAAGCATTTTCTATACAAAAACATTGTCGAGCCGTATTCGCTCAGAGGTTCGGAATATGTGTATTGCGTATGCCGCGCGGCTTCGGAACGTAAAATAGTAAAATCAAATACAAAAAAGAAAAAATACGCGTACATTCATAATCCTGCTCCCGTACTAACGGTAGATGAGAGTAGGGAAGCGCTTCGCGCCCGCTACGGCATTAATGAGAGTGATACTGTTTTCTGTATATCGGGACGCCTTGTTCGTGATAAAGGATTTGCCGTTTTGGCAGATGCGATAAAGCTTGTTAATAAAAAAACAGATAAGCCGTTTAAATTTATAGTAATAGGAGACGGAAACTATCGCTCTACATTTTCAGAAATGATGAAAAAGGAAATATCTGATGGGTTGGTCATTCTTGTTGGGCATACCAACAAGGTCGCGGATTATCTCAATGCCTGTGATGTGTTCGTTTTTCCCTCTTTCCACGAGAATTTTTCTATCGCGCTTTTAGAAGCATGTGCCTCTCGCTTACCTTGCATAGTATCGAATGTAGGCGGTAACGCGGAAATAATAGAGGACGGCAAAAATGGGTTTGTTATAGACGGATTTGATTGTGAAAAATATGCAGAAAAAATGCAATATTTTCTTGATAACAATGCTAAAATAGCATCTATGGGAGAGTATGCAAAGCAAAGAACAGATACAGATTTTTCTCTTGAAAACATGTGTCAGAAAATAGACGAGGTATATACAAGTGTTCTCTTTTAGAGTTAATCTTTTTTCAAAACAAAGCGAAGACAATTACGTAGATCATTTTGTTTTCTATCTTTTTGTTGCCGCATTGATTGTGCTGGGCGTTGTTTATCCCATAATGTCAGTGGTGGCTTTGTGTGCTTTTGCGTTGTACGTAATTTTGGCTTTGCCGAGAAACGTGTTTTATGCTTTGTTCTTTTTAATGCCCTTTGCAAGCATATTTAAAACGTCCCCTTCGTCGACATCTTTTTTTACTTACATTATGCTTTTGGCGGTCTTGAAACTTTTATTTTGTTACAAAAAGATTAATGTAAACTTTATGATATGTTATCTTATTTTCTTGTGTTACATAGTCGTTGGTATGCAAGGAAATTATTCCATTTTCATAAAACAGGCCATAATTCTACCGCTTGTATATTTCTTTTTTATGACTGAAGAAATAGATTTCAGACGTTTTGGTTTAAATTACGCAAACGGTATTTTGATTTCGGGTATTATAGCATTATTTGATGACTACATTCCAAATCTTCACGATTATATAATAAATGATGTTGCATATGAGCTTGGAACAGACATTACTCGCTTCAGCGGCTTGTATTCTGATCCGAACTATTATAGCACCGCTCTTATTTTGGCTATAAGCTTCATATTCATTCTTTATTCGCATAAAATGCTGGGCGGTGTTGCGTTTCTTTATTATGTTATTATTGCGTATCTGGGATCGCAGACCATCAGCCGTTCATTTTTGCTTTTGTTTATGGTTTTGTCCGCGTTTTTCGTTTTTGATTTGTTTGTGAACAAAAAATATAAAACTGCATTCGCTTTCCTTGCAATGCTGGGTGTAGTATTTGTGTTGGTTTTCAACGGAAGAATAACCTTATTTGATAACATCATAGACCGCTTTATATACGCGCAGGATGGCGATATTACAGGAAATCGTTCGAATATTTTGAGCAAATATTTGGATTATTTTAAGCAAACACCAATTAAGATCTTCTTTGGTAGCGGTGTAGGCACTCCTTATCTTGGAGCGGCGGCTCATAATACGTATATAGATTTCGTGTATTTTTACGGCTTTTTCGGAACTGCATTGTTCTTTTTAACTCTTGCAAACTCTCTTAGTGTAAGGCGTAGGTTCAAAAAAAATATATCTAACTACTTGCCTCTTGTATGTACTGCAATTTCGGCATTCTTCTTGAGCAATTTGCTTTATTATGATTTTGTCTTCAACTTGATTATCTGCATATACGTATATACGTATAATTTGAAAAAATCAAACACCTTATTAGTAGCTAATAAATTGAATTAAAGGAAAGGTTTATATTATGACTACAAGCGAGTTGACTCTTCTTCGGCAGGAGCAGATGAATATAATGGACGCCATCCATGAATTTTGCGTCAAAAACCAATTGAAATATTATATTATCGGAGGCACATTGCTTGGAGCTGTTCGTCACAAGGGATTTATTCCTTGGGATATAGATATTGATATCGCTATGCTACGCGAGGATTATGAAAAATTTCGTATGACATTCGACGGTACTTATGAAAACTATGAATGTAATTCATATCATTCAGACAGCGAGTATTTGAGACCGCATATGGAAGTACATAATAAAAAAACTCACATTGTGGCAAGGTATGACAAATTCAACAAAGAAGCAATGTACCGTGGAATTTTTGTTGATATTTTTCCGCTCGATAATGTACCGCAGAAACAATCCTTGCGAGAAAAGCAGGCAAAGCAAATATCTAAATGTAAGAAAAAGATATATTATAAGCGTGTATATTGCTATAAAAATGAAGGGTTTGCAAAGCTTCTTGTAAAAAGATTTGCCTCCCTTGCGTTGATTGCAAATTCAAGAAAATCGCTTTGTCAAAGACTTGACCGAGCTATGCGCAAATATGAAAACGATTTTTCATCTGGATATATTTGCAGCATGGCAAGCCATTATAGCTATAAAAAGCAAACAATGCCGATAGAGTATTATGGGGAACCGGTATTGCTTGCGTTTGACAATCGACAATATATGGCGCCCGCATGCTACCACGAATATTTGACACAACTGTATGGTGACTATATGACCCCTCCTTCTAAGCAACAGCAGATAGCTCAAATTGCAGAGTTTGAAACTATAATAATGTAGAAAGAAGAAAAATGAAATGAAAAGAAAGATTATTGGATATACGACAGGCGTATATGATATGTTTCATGTCGGGCATTTGAATATTCTTCGCAGAGCTAAGGAACAGTGCGATTATTTGATAGTCGGCATCAGCACGGATGACCTTGTCAGAAGGGATAAGAATAAAATTCCAATAATTCCGTTTGCCGAAAGAGCTGAAATTGTATCTGCCATAAAATATGTTGACGAGGTTGTACCGCAACCCGACAAGAACAAACTTGCTGCTTGGGAAAAATACAAATTTGATAAAATGTTTGTTGGAAGTGATTGGCAGGGAACATCTCAATGGAAGGCTTTTGAGGAACAGTTTGCGCCTCTTGGAGTGGAGATAGTATATCTCCCTCACACCGATGGTATATCCTCTACTATCCTTAGTGAGAAGCTTCGAAATTTGGAGTCAGAAAATGAACAACGATAAGCTATTCAAGAATTCTTTGTTTTATTCAATAGGAATAATTCTTGGTAAGGCGGCGAGTTTTTTGCTCTTACCTATATATACAAAATACCTTTCCGGCGAGGAATACGGAATAGCTACTACGCTCATCAACTTTTCCTCGGTGCTGGGTCTCGTAGTTATGATGTCGTTGCGCGCCGCAATGATAAGATTTTATAATGAATACAAAGACGAGGAGGATAGGAAGACCTTTATAGGCTCGCTTATTACTCTTGTTATGGTGAACTCGGTTGTTTTTACCGTTTTGCTTCTCCTTCTTCGTAATCTGTATTCACCGTTTATTTTTAGAAATGTAGATTTTTTTCCGTTAGTTTTTGCGGCAATTATCGCCGCTTGCTTTGAAGGGCTGTTTTCTCTTTATCAAAGCATCTGGCAGGCAAGCCAGAACGGAAAAGCATTTTCTACTAATAATGCTCTCTATCTCATTTCTCATGTTGTCATAAATTCCGGTCTCCTTATATTTTTCAATATGGGGGCGGGCGCTATCGTCTGGGGCGCAGCTATTAACGCAGCATTATTTTCGATATTTGGAATAATAAAATTGGTTATAGAAAAGAAGATAAGAATTTGTCTGAATATCCCAATAATAAAGAGGTCTGTATTTTACTCGTTGCCTATATTGCCGCATAATCTTGCAAACAACATCTCCACTCTAATGTCAAAACTGATATTGAATCACAGCATTTCTTATTCGGCAAGTGGTTTGTATACCGTGGCATCACAGATATCTACTATTATGTCATTCGTTCAGTCTTCTCTGAACCTTGCGTTCCGTCCATGGTTTATTGAACAAATGGACAAAGGCGAAGAGGGAAAAAAGGAGATAAAAAACTCTTCGGTGATAATATGCACCGTATATTGCTTTGTCAGTGTAGGTATCGCATTGTTCTCACAGGAAGTTATTTATATCTTCACTTCCGCTGAATATCGCAGTGCGTGGAAAATGGTGCCTATTCTTGTCTTAGCGTTGACCGTGGCATTTATTTATTATTCTCATATTCAAACTATAATGTATAACATCAAGGCAAGCAAATTCGCATTTATATGCTCAATCACAGGTTGCATGTCAAATATCCTTTTGGCTGCCGTTCTCGTAAAGCCGCTTGATAGTTACGGAGTTGCAGTGGCATATCTATTATCTCAGATAATTCTCGCTACGATAACTGTAATATTCAGTCGAAGAGCAGAAAAGGTGGATTTCGGACTTGGGAAAATGATATTAAACATTTTCATATCCATGCTCGTTATGATGGTTTTTCTGTTGCCGAGTTATATGCACGCAACAGAAAAAATAACTCTTATCAATATTATATATAAGGCTGTTGGACTCATTATTGCATTTTTCATTCTTTTCTTTGGAAGGTATCAGGATTTATTTTCAATAGTAAAAGGGATATTTTCAAAAAAACGTTAAGTAATTCCTAGTAAATATGAATTTAATACTTACATTGATTGTACTATGGTCTGCCATGTATGCATTCAACATAGCTTTGGTTGGTTGGGGTATGCATAAGTATTTATCTTTGATTATTTGTATGGCTATATTTGGTTTTTCTGCACTCGGTATTCATCATAAGAAGATTATCGATGTGTTAAAACAGATTAATTCTTTTAAAATGTAAAGTTTCGGAGGTATAAAATGTCACTTTTCACAAACAAGACACTTCTTATCACAGGCGGGACGGGTTCGTTCGGTAACGCTGTGCTGAACCGTTTTCTTAAGACGGATATTGGCGAGATTCGTATTTTTTCGCGCGATGAGAAGAAGCAGGACGATATGCGTCACGAATTTCAGGCGAAGATGCCTGAGGTG
>JAZQGJ010000018.1:0-1590 GCA_045539995.1 Eubacteriales bacterium | reverse complement strand
CGAAATATTATACATATATATGCCGTTTACGTCTACGGCATAGGACGAGAGCATATTTCCGTCCCTGTCGAAAATGCAAAAGGTCTTGTCAAAAAGGATAGCTATCTCTCCGTTTTCAAGATATCTGCATTCAAGAGGAGTTCCGTTTTCAAGTGAAAAAAGCTTTTTCGGAGTCTTTTCTCCCTTTTCCAGAAGCATAATTTCGCTTTCTACGTTTCCGCTCGGGAAAACAGAGTAGGTAACGAGCATTATCTCGCTTCCGTTATCCTTTATATCCATACAGGCGAACGCGTTATTCTTTTTTATAACGGTAACTAACTCGAAGCTCTGATTATATACACTTATTTCGGTCATATACTCCTTGCCCTTGCGGGAAAACGCGTATGTTCCGTCGTTTGCTATCACTCCGTCGTATATCTTGCCGCCTTCGCTTTCAAAATGGCGCTGACCAAATTCGTCGTAAACGCCGTAAGCGCTTCCGCCCTTGTCGTACACGAGGGCAAGCGCGCTTGAGGTCTTGACCTCGGGCTTTAAATATTCAGACTCCTCAGAGTACTCGTGGCTTCCGTCGGGAGAAAATACGACTATTCTGTCGCTCCCCGCAACGATAGGAATATTGGAAATGCTATCAAACACCGCATTTTCATTTATGCTGAAATAATAGCTCGATGCGCTCTCCTTCGTATCGCCCTCGCCGAACATATTTCTTAATATGTGCTGCATATTCCCCGTGCTTACTCCTTCGCTGAAGAAAATACAGAAAATTACGACGAAAGAAAGAAGCACTATCCAAAGCGAGTTATGCGCGACGTTAAAGCGCTCTGATATTTTTTTAGCCTCCGCATCGATTGTGGGGCGCTCTTCGTCCGAAGAATATTTTTCCTTTGGCTTTCTGTTTTTGAAAAGTATTTTTAAGATATTTTGCTTTTTTTCGCTTTCCTCATTCTCGGAAATCTTACTTAGGTCTATTCTGCCGTCTGCGCTTGACGTGCGACTCTCTGTCTTATTCTTTCCCGTTTGAGAAAAAAGATTTGAAAAAAAGGAGTTTTTATCTGTCTTCAAGACTTACTCTGCGCCTCCTTTCATAACCCTTAGAAAATACGTTATCGGGATAAACGACCTTCGAGAGATAAAGTCCGTCGGGCGGAAGGGTCGAGCCCGCGCGCGTTCTGTCGCGTGAAAGTATTATGTCATCTATATCGTTTTCTGATATTTGTCCGTTTGAAACAGCGACGAGAGTTCCGCAAAGTATTCTTACCATATTATAGAGAAATCCGTCTGCTGCAACCCGAAGCGTTACTATATCGCCCTCGCGGCGCACGTCAAAATACTTAATAGTTCTGAGTGTGTCCTTTACCTGCGAGCCCTGTGCCATAAAGGCTTCGAAATCGTGTCTGCCGACAAAGTGCTGTGCGGCGCGGTTCATTTTTTCGACGTCGAGCACTTTCGGGCAGTGCCAGGCTCTGCTCGCACAAAAAGGATCTGCAAGGCGAGCGTTCAAAATAACGTATTCGTATTCTTTATAGTCAACGTCATATCTTACGTGAAACTCGTCGGGCACGTATTTTGCCGAGCGTACCGATATATCGC